>JAUYMQ010000558.1 GCA_030698575.1 Deltaproteobacteria bacterium | reverse complement strand
TAATCTCGTACCGGCGCTTCAGGGTTTCGAATTCACTGAGGAGCTTTTCAAGACGCGTGCCCATGACTTTTGGCTCTCCTCCGAGGACTGGTGGTCACCCACCAGGTTTGGACTCCTCGTTTGGACCGGAGGCTATGTCTTGCTGCGGCGCTACCCCTCCGGGTGCGTGAACGAAGTCTCCGTGCTCGATATCCCCTCTAGCCTCTTCAACCGACTGTGCCCCGGCGACCGTCCCTGCACTGCGCCCTGTCCGGATGACTACTCGTCGGAGCCTGCCGGCCGCCCTGGAGTTTCCTCTCGTGCCCTTCGTGCTCGCTCGATGAGCGCCCTCCGACTGCCGGGCGACGCGTGGGGCTTCGAACGGGTCCCCCTCGCGGAACTTGTTAACTCATCGAGGTCCTGACTCAGGGACTTGAGTGTGCAAGCGTTGTGCCAAGCGCGGAGCCATCCGGCACATGGCCGAATACGTCCGCTGCTTTGAGGCGTCCGCTACCACGGAAGAAGGCTGAGGCGCAGGAGTATTCGTTGACCGGGGTAGATTCGCCCCCCGTTGAGCCAACTTTTGGCACCTGCCCCACTGACGCCGACCCGCTCGGCCTTTCTATCGGACGAGCGGGCTCTAAAGGCAAATCTTTTCCCAATTTATAACCTTTTCTACGCACCAGAGGCGCTTTGTCTCAACTCTAACACAGGCCCCTTGCCTGTCAATATGAGGTGTAGCCCCGCGTGCGACAGCGTCGTTTGCACGACTCCCGAGCGCCGCCGAATTCCCCGGAATCCCGACTTCAGGACGGATAGCGACCACAATTTGTGCACCACCTCGCACAAGCCGTCCTTTCATGAGGTCTCCCTGGACGTCCGGACCCGTTGAATCCTGTACATTGCGCGACACTGTCGTCAAGAAAGTGACGGCGCAACACTCTCCCGCCTTCGCTCGGGCAGGGGCGCCGGGTGAAATCGTTTGCGCATCGCGCCAGACATATGAAGCTTTCCCCCGTTGTCCACGACGAGCACCGCCACACCGTCGAGCGATTCGATCAACTTGATTCCTTCCTCCGGTCCCAGCACGAGAACGCCGGTGGAAAGCGCGTCGCCAAGCGCGCCGTCGCGGCTCACGATCGTGACCGCCTGCGAGCGCCGGGCGGGATAGCCCGTGAGCGGGCTCAGGATGTGATGGTACCGCTTGCCCTTGATGACCCTGAACCGCTCGTAATCGCCTGACGTATGCACGGTCCGGTTCTCGAGCTGCAGCCATCCCATCGTGCCGCCGGGCTCGCGCGGGTCCCTGATGTCCACGCGCCAGGGCCGGTCGCCGTCTTTTCCCAGCATCGCCATGTCCCCGCCGGCATTGACGATCGCCGAGCGCACACCCCGCGCCTTCAAAACGCCCCGCGCGCGCTCCGCCGCGTAGCCCTTGGCCACCCCTCCGAGCCCGATCCGGACACCGGCCTCGTCGAGGAAGATCGTCCCCTCGCCCCGGTCCACGTGCACGTGGCGGTAGCCGACGCGCCCCAGCGCCGCGTCAATCTCCTTCTTCGCAGGAACCTTTGCCTTTCCATCGCCGTCGATCCCCCAGAGCTGAACGAGCGGCTCGATTGTGATGTCGAAAGCGCCGCCGGTAAGCCGGGAGACGCCGAGGGCGTGCTCGACGACCTCGATCACCTCCGGCGCCACCCGTACGGGCGCCCGGCCCGCCATCGCGTTCACCCGGCTGACGTCGCTGTCCGCGCTCCAGGTGGTCATGAGCGCTTCGAGCCGGGCAATTTCGTCGAAGGCGGCGTTGATGGCGCCCTGGGTCTCGGCGGCGTCCGCGCCACGCGCCTTGATCTCCACCGCCGTTCCCATCAGATACCGCGATCTCACAAAGACCCGGCCTTCGCCTGCGGCGGTCACAGCCGCAGCCAGGAGTGCGACCGCGCAGAGCAGGAGGGGGGGGAAGGACAGCCGGTTCATCGTCCGATGCTCAGTTCGATCTCATGTTCACGAACTGCATCTCGATGCCGAGATCGTCCTCCTTGAAAAGGGCGATGATCGACTGAAGATCGTCGAGGCTCTTTCCGCTCACGCGCACCTGGTCGGCCTGGATGGCAGCCTGCACCTTCTTCTTGGTCCCCTTGATGCGCTTGACGATCTCCCGGCACTTCTCGATGGGAATCCCCTGCTGCAGGGTGAGGGTCTGCTTGTGTCGCCCTCCCGCAGCGGGCTCGATGGGTCCCGGCCGGGCGGCCTTGAGCGAGATCCCGCGGCGCACCAGCTTGGACTGAAGAATGTCGAGGATCGCTTTCACCCGCCCCTCGCTCTCGGAGTTCAGAACGATCTCCTGGCTCTTCGGCTCCATCTCGATGGTCGTCTGGCTGCCCTTGAAGTCGAAGCGTGTCTGGACCTCCCGGCGCGCCTGGTTGATGGCGTTGTCGAGCTCCTGCGCGTCAATCTGGCAGACGATGTCGAAGGAAGGCATTTTCGAAGCCTGCTCTCTTTCTACTCAGGGAGTCGTCCATCCATCGGTCATGTCGATGACGTCGACCCCCGCAGGTTTGTTGATGGCGAAAACGTCGGCGCCCAGCCCCACGTTGTCCTGAAGCTTCTCGAATCGGAGCGACGTGACGTTGCCAAGGAAGTCCTTCACCTCCGTGGCCAGGATGCGGTGCCCTCTCGTCTCTACCCCGAGAACGAGCCTGGCGAAGGAGGCATCGGCGTCGCGCGGCGTGAGCTCTATGTATTCGAGTGGATCATCAGGCCGCCGCCGCGGTTCGGCCCACCGGATGTTGAATTCATTCTCCAGTTCCCCGAGCCCCGTCAGGAAGGCGTACTCGACGCGGTTCGTGTCGAGCCCCTGAACAACGATCTGCTTGTCAGCGGGCACGTACTGCGTGAGCTTCCCCTCACTAATGAGAATCTGTTGGGGCTCGGGTGTCTCGTAGTTCCAGCGCATCCTGCCCGGCTTCTGGAAGAACACCTCGCCCCGCGCAATCTGCGCCGAACCGGCTGCTTCGAGACGGCTCTGCTGCTCGAAACGCGCCTTGAAATCCTCGAGGCGCTCGTAGCGCGCCTGCAACCCCTTGACCAGCGCATCGAGAGCCGCCGGGCGGCCGGGCGCCGCCGCATCCCGGGGAACCGCGGGGGCGTCGGTTTCGGCCCTCGCCCCGTTGGCCGTTGCGCCCGCGGCTCCGAGCAGGAGAAAGAGCGCCGCGGCGAGCAGTGTGGCCGCCCCGCCAGGGTGGCGCTTGTCGCGCCTCGCGCGGAAGTTCGAAAGATTGGGTTTCATGTGGCTCAAGTGAACGTCGACGGCCCGTGGGCGCGACTATTCGTAGTCATCTACCGAAAGATCCTTTACGAGGATCTCCCGGCGATTGTTCACGTCCGCCGCTCCCACGACCCCCTCGCGCTCCATGCGCTCCATGATCCGTGCCGCGCGATTGTAGCCTATCCTGAGCTTGCGCTGGATGAAGGAGATCGACGCCTGCCTGTGCTGCGTCACGACCGCGACGGCCTGGTCATAGACCTCGTCGTCTTCCCCGTCGTCCCCCTCGACCTGCGCTTCCTTCTTCTCCTGGATGATCGTGTCATCGTAGCTCGGCGCGCCCTGCTCCTTCAAGAACTCGACGACGCGCTTGATCTCCTCTTCCGTCACGAAACCGCCGTGGATCCGCCTGAGCTTGGAAGTGTTGGGCGGAACAAAGAGCATGTCGCCCTGCCCGAGGAGTGCCTCGGCGCCGTTGTGATCGAGGATCGTGCGCGAATCCACGCGGCTGAACACCTGAAAGGAAACGCGCGTCGGGAAGTTTGCCTTGATGACGCCGGTCAAAACGTCGACCGACGGCCGCTGCGTGGCGAGAATGAGGTGGATGCTGGCGGCACGCGCCATCTGTGCCAGGCGCGTCAGCGATTCCTCCACGTCACGCCCCGCGACCACCATCAGGTCGGCCAGCTCGTCGATCATCACGACGATGTAGGGAAGCCGCTGCGGGAACTCCACGGGCACGCCGTCGATGGTCTGCGGCTGAGCAGGCGCCTTCTCGGGGTGCTTGGTTTCCTTTTCCATTTTCCGGTTGTACTGATCGATGTTCCGCACCCCCTTGGCCGCCATGATGCGATAGCGCTCTTCCATCTTGTGGACGACGCCGTGAAGCGCCGCGGCGGCGCGCTTGGGATTCGTCACCACCTGGGTCAGCAGGTGGGGAATCCCCTCGTAGACCGATAGCTCGAGGAGCTTCGGATCTATGAGCAGGAGGCGGCAACCCTCGGGGGTCGAACGGTAGAGAATGCTCATGAGAATGTTGTTCAGGAAGACGGACTTCCCCGTTCCGGTCGCGCCGGCGACCAGGAGATGGGGCATCGCCTCGAGCGGGGCCACCACCGGTGATCCGTAGATGTCCTTGCCCAGCGCGAGAGGGAGCTTGTAGGCGCTCTGCTGGAACTCGGAGGTCGTGAGCATCTCCCGCAGGTTGACTTCATCCTTCTGCCGGTTCGAGACCTCGATGCCCACCACCGCTTTCCCCGGCAGCGGGCCCACGATGCGCACGGAATCGGCCCGCAGTGCCATCGAGAGATCATCCGACAGGTTCACTATGCGGGAAATCTTGACGCCGGCCGCGGGCTCGTACTCGTACATGTTGACGACTGGCCCGGGGTTCACCTTGACGACGTTTCCCTCTACGCCGAAGTCACGGAGCTTCTTCTCGAGGATGCGCGAGTTCGTCAGCAGCGCTTCGCGGTCGACTGAATCGTTCACCGCGATGGCCGGATTCAGAAAGTCGAGCGGAGGCAGCCGGTAGTTACCCTTGATCGCCGAGTCGTCGCGGACGAACTCGAACTTCTCCTGCACGGGTTTGGGCGCGATGATCGGAGCCGCCTTCTTGCGCGCCGAAGGCCTGGCCGGCTCGTCGCCCGCTGCGCTCTCCTGCTCGCCGCGCGTCACGATTTCGGGCTCGGGACGGGCGGGCGCCGGGACACGCCTGCGGGCGAGGTAGGCTTCGCGGGCCGCGTCGGCTCGGGCGGCCGCCCACTGCCCCGCGGTCATGAAGCCGCGCCCGAAGGAAAGCACGCTCACGTCGAGGGCGAAGGCAAGCGAGAGGGCGAGTCCGGCAAGGGTGAAGAGGTAAGCGCCGAGGCGCCCGAGCCCTTCGAGGAAGAGGCGATTGGCGATCCAGCCCCCCATCCACCCGCCCGCGCGGTAGGCATCGGTGCCGGGCAGGATGAGGGCGAGGGAGATTGCGGCGAAAAGAAGGAGGAACCCGCCCCCCGAAAGACGGGAAGCCACGGGGCCGAGCGGCTGGTTCCGGAGCAGACGCCAGCCCGCGAGCAGGCCATAGAATGGAATCAGGAAAGCGGCGAGTCCGACGGACTGCCGGAGGACGTCCGCCAAAAACTCCCCGACCGGCCCGCCCAGGTTGCTCCCGGCGTCCTGATCCAGCGAGAAGCTAAGCAGGCTGATGGTCAGGTAGACCGATCCCGCGACGAGGCTGAGCCCCGTGACCTCGCGCCGGATCCACTCACGCGTTGACGAACGCGCCATGGGATCCCCCCGGCCGCACTGCGGCCCCTTCTTTCAGGCGAGGACGGCCACCATTCCGCCCACCGCCCAGCAGTATATTGCGAAATAAGTGAGCCGGCCCCGCCGCGCCGTGCCGACGATCACCTTGATCGCCAGGAGCCCTACGGCGAAGGCGGTCAGCGCGCCGAGACCGTAGGCGGCAAGGTCCCCTGCCGCGAGGGGGGCCGCGGTTTCGCCCCCTTTCGCGTAAAGGGCGTAGAACTCAGCGGCGACGATCGCCGGCACCGACAGGAGGAACGAGAACCTGACCGCCTGCACCGCATCCACTCCGCGGAACAGCGCCGCCGAGATAGTGGCCCCGGAGCGCGAGATTCCCGGGATGACGGCGAGGCCCTGGGCCGCCCCGATGAGCAGGGCGTCCCGCCAGCCGAGGTTCTCCCGACCTGCCTTGCCTGACTGCAGCCTCTCGCTCAGGGCCAGGAGCACGCCCGTGACAATGAGCGCGATGCCTACGAAACGGAGCCGCTGCGAGTCGCTCATGAGCTGCTCGCCACCCCGGCTTTCGCCGAAGAGCGCCTCCGCCCAGTCGCGCAGGGGGAAGCCAAACAGCGCCGTTACCAGCATCGCCAGAACGATGAGGCCGAGAAAGCGCCAGTCAGGGCTTATGGGGGGGGCTGATCCGGAAACCGGGACGCCGGAGGGGGAGAAGAGGCGCCCGACCATGCCGGCAAGGTCACGCCGGTAGTATACAAGGACAGAGAACAGCGTGCCGAGATGTAGCGTGACGTTGAAGAGCAGCGCGCCGTCGGCATCGAAGCTCTGCACGACATGCTCGAAAAGAACCAGATGGCCGGAACTCGAGACGGGCAGAAATTCCGTGAGCCCTTGAACCACTCCGAGCAGGACCGCATCGGCGATGCTCAACCCCAACCCCCCGGCCCTGCAGCGCACGACGCCGTCTTCATCCAGCCGGCGGCTATCCTAGCTTTCGGAGAATCCCATGTCAAACAGAAGCGATGGCGCTCACGCCGAAGAAACCGCGGGATCGGGCGCGCTCTTCCTTGACTTCGATGCGACGGGTGATAGGATGCCCCTTGGCTTTCCTGTCACAAGCGTCTCCCTCCAGCAACATATTTCGTCGCCCCGAAGCTTTCGCCCTGCGCGCTCGGCGGCGGCCCGCGCCCGCCCTGCCGCGTGCGGAACTCACTCATTGGCACAGAAGCCGGGTCCGATGACCCCGAATTAGGAGGAAGGCATGGCCAGCGTCAACAAGATCATCCTCGTGGGCAACGCGGGACGCGATCCCGAGGTGCGGTTCCTTCCCTCGGGAAGCTCCGTCGCGAATTTCAGCGTGGCCACCTCGGAAAACTGGAACAACCGCGACGGCGAGCGCGAGGAGCACACCGAGTGGCACCGCGTCGCGGCCTTCGGTCGCCTCGCGGACTACTGCGCGAAGAGCGTCTTCAAGGGAAAGCAGGTCAACGTCGAGGGGCGCCTGCGCACCCGCCAGTGGGAAGACAAGGAAGGCAACAAGCGCTTCACCACCGAGGTGATCGCCACGAACGTGCTGGTCCTCGGCGAGGGCGACGAGGTGAGCAAGGCAATCCTGATCGGCAAGGTCGATCAGGCTCCCGAGCTCCGCACGCTCCCCTCCGGCCGTGAGGTCGTGAACTTCAATATCGTGACCACCACGCAGCGGCAGAACCGCGAAGGGGAGCCCGAAGAGCGCAGCGAGACGCACCGGCTGGTGGCCTTCGGAAAGCTCGCCGAGATCTGTTCGCGCTATCTGACCCCGGGCAAGCGCATCTACGCCGAGGGGAGAATCCAGACGCGCGAGTGGACCAATCAGGAAGGGACCACCCAGTCGACGACCGAGTGCGTAATGAACAACATGCAGATGCTTGGATCGAAGACAGAGGAAGGACGCCAGGACAGCAACGGAAGCTCTCAGGTGTCCGATGCGGCCTCGGGATCACAGGGCGGGCAGGACGACGACATCCCCTTCTAAAACGCTGCTCCGGGATTTAACGACGAGATTAGGTCCGAAGGCTCAGGCCACCCTGAGCTTCCTCACGATGCGGTTGATTTCATCCCTGGCCTCCGCAGAGAGATCCTCGAACTGAATACCGACGCCAGGTGGCTCCTGATCCGCCTGGTCGGGCGGGCGGACCCAGGCGATCCGACCCCATACATTGATGGGGCGCTCCGAACCCGGAAGGCTGAACTCCAGCCGCACGCTGGCGCCCGGCTTGTGCCGCTTGCGCGTCTCGATGAACATCCCGCCGTCGTTGATGTTCGTGCTGAAATCCGTGAACACCTCGTCCACCGTCTGGTAAGCCACCCCGATGACGAAATCTTTTCTCGCTTCCCGGCGACGTTCCTTGATGCGTTTCGGCTCCATCCGCTCTCCCTCTGGAGGCCCGGTCCCCTGGGCCCGATCTCTGGTCTCCTAGCGTCTTTTCGGCCGCCCTCCCCCGTAACCTGAGGCCCCCGGGAGGGCCCCCGGGGGGCCGCCCTCCGCCATCATTCCCTCCTCCGCGAAGCTGTAATAGGACGCCTCCCCCAGGATCACGTGATCCAGCAGCCGAATCCCGAGTAGCTCCCCCGCCCGACCCAGCCGCCAGGTCACCTCCCGATCCTCCGCGCTCGGCCTCGAATCGCCGCTCGGGTGGTTATGGACGACGAGAATGGAGGCGGCCGAGGCCCGGATGGCCGGAAGGAAGACCTCCCGCGGGTGGACGATGCTCGCCGAGAGGCTCCCCTCGCTCACGCGCACCTCGCCGATCTTTCTGTTGCGGCCGTCGAGGAGGAGAACGAGGAAGATCTCGCGCCGCAGATCACGGAGGCGGGGCCCGAGGGCGCGGGAAACATCGCGGCTCGATCGAAATCGCTCACCCCGGCGCCAGGGACGCGCGCTCACGCGGCGCCCCAGCTCGACCGCGGCCTGCAGCGCGGCCGCGCGCCGCGGATCGATGCCAGGGATCTCGCACAGGTCCTCAAAAGTCGCCCGCCTGAGGCGAACGTGATCGGGGAAGCGGCGGACGATCGCGCGCGCGCTTTCGGCCGCCTCCGGAGAGCCGAGCAGGATCTCGAACAACGCTTCGTCGGTGAGCGCCTCGGGCCCCTCGCACAGCAGCGAGGCCATCACATCGCCCGTGACTTCGTTCATGACATCGCTCACGCGCGATCTCGTTCCGTGGACATCGGAAGTTGCGGGCGGTACGGTAGCGCGCCCGATGGAGGACTGAAACATTCCGGACATATTGAATTCTCCCTCGAGGTCGGCCTGGCAGGGAGAGTGAGCCGGCGGTGATCGTGGTTTGGAATGGATGCAGGGAGGCGGCAGGCAACCGCAAACTGTGCGGCAGCGTCATCCTAGCACACCCCTCCGTCACCACAAAGAACGGCTTTCCCATTTCGTCGGTGGCGTTGTTATTGCAGAATCGCCCAGTTTTTTCTTGCGTAACACGGCCGGGTTTTCCTATCTTCCCACCAAGCTGTGTATCAGCGTCCGGGCAAATCCCTATCCGCGCCGGTCGCTGCGGGCAACGAGGAGGTCTATAAATGATACGAACAACGCGGGGGTGGGCGGCGCTTATTCAGCTGCCCTTGATTCTCATTCTCGCGCTTCCCCTCATGGGAGCGGGAATGTACGAGGTCCAGGACACGATCGACGAGGCGTCGGCGGCAGTTACGGCGGCCGAGTCGGGTGTGACCCGTTACGGCCGCTACCAGTTCTACAAGGCGCAGGCGGCCCTCACGGCGGCCCGTGCCGAGTACGACGAGATGGATTACGGCAAGGCGGCATGCTTCGCCCGAAAAGCCAAGAAGCTTGCGGATAAATCCACCACGATGCAGTCCTTCACCGACTAGGGCGGGGCTTCGCGAAGCGTAAGCGCGCGCCGCGGCCAGTCGCAATACCGGCCGCCGCCGCAGTCCAAGGAGGTTTTCATGAAGCCATTCTTGAGGGGAGTTCCCATAGGTGTCGCGTTCCTGGCCGTCACGCTGTTTCTCGGCGGCTGCGCAACGCGGCAAGACACGCAACACGAGATCGACAAGCTGCGCGACTCCGTCGAGCGGGCCAAGGGCGCCGGGGCGCTCAAACGCGCGCCGGAGGACCTGGGCAAGGCCTCGATGCATCTCGGCGAGGCGCAGGCGGAGTTCAACGAGTGGGACGACGACACCGACGATCACCTCGAGGCCGGCAGGCTGGCGGTGAAGAGCGTCTGGGCGATCCTCACGGCCCAGCGCCCCGAAATCGTGTTCGGGAGCGTGCTCTTCGAAAACGATTCGGCCCTGGTCGAAGCCATGCAGTCGCCTCAGCTCGACGAGGCCATCGCCGTCCTCGAGTGGGAGGACGACACGACGGTCCAGGTATCCGGGCACACGTCAAATCCGGGCACGGCCCATTACAACTTCCACCTGTCCGAGCGGCGCGCCGAAGCCGTGGCCCAGTACTTCATGGATCACGGCATCGCCCCGAGCCGGGTCGTAACGGCCCCCTACGGCGAGTTCGACCCCGTCGCCAGCAACAACTCGCGGGAGGGGCGAGTCGAGAACCGCCGTGTGGGCTTCAGGGTCATGCGGACCTACCCCATCGGCTACGCCGACTCGCCGGAGATGCTCGATGCACCGGCCGGTTACGACTTCCCGACGCAGATGGATCTCGATCCCAACCAGGAAGACGACTACCTGGATGTGATCGGCAAGAAGTTCAGCCGGGGGGCCTACAACCTGTCGGTGGGATGGATCGATCTTCCCAAGACCTTCTCCCAGGAAGTTGCTGACCGCGATCTGCTCACGGGCACCGGCTACGGCATTCCTCACGGGGTTGCCGACGGAGTCCGACGCACCGCGGCCGGAGCCTTCGAGCTGGGTACTTTCTTCATCCCGCTTCCGGAGGACTGGTCGACGCTCGATCCCGACATCCTTGATCTGAGGCACATCTTCTGACCTTGCTCCGCGGGATCCGCGGTGCCTGACAGCCGCGCGCGCGGCCACGGCGGGCGACCTATCCGAGGAGCGAAGACTGGAGGTCAGAGACATGAGAGGTGAGACGATGAGAATCATGACGAGGTGCCTTGTCGTGCTGGCGCTGATCGCGGCGCTCATTGGGGCGCCCGCCTCAGCCAGGGCCGACATGAACTACGACGAGAACGACGGCGACGGCTCGAAAATCATGAAGAAGCTTGGGCGTGGGCTCGTGAACGATCTCACGTTCTGGATGGAGCTGCCCATGGCGTGGGTCGATTACTTCGACCAACGCGACCCCTTCACGGCCATCCTCTGGGGAACCGCGGACGGCATCGTGAAGGCAGGCGACCGGGGCTGGGGAGGTGTGTACGAGACGGTGTTCTTCGCCGTCCCCTCCCCCCGCTACTACAAGCCGGTGCTCGATCCGGAAACCCTCTTCCAGGAATAGTCGGCGCCACATCGCCAGCATGAGAAGGCCGGGCACCTGCCCGGCCTTCTTCTTTCCGGCGTTCGCCTTCGCGCCGG
>JAUYMQ010000395.1 GCA_030698575.1 Deltaproteobacteria bacterium | reverse complement strand
TCAAACGACTTCGGGTACAAGGTAAAGAGTGATATCGCTGACTTTTACGCGGGAAAATTCCTGACGAAAAACCTGTTCACGGATGTGTATGCGGACTTCATTCGCACGAAAACGGAGCGGGGCGGTCCGTCCGTTAGTTTTGCAACCGTTCCCGTGGGACCGCCCGGAACCTCGCAGAGCGTGCTCAGATCGTCCGATCGCGAAGACAAGGAGCTGCGCGCGGGCTTCGGGCTCCATTACCAGGCCGACCGGTTCGAAGGGGACGGGGAGTACGAGATCAGGCGTTTCGATGAGGAGTTTTTTTCACGGACTGAGCAGGTCGCAACGGTGAGCCTGGCCTATCTCCCTTCGGCCGAGACGACCGTGGCGACGGATTACAGCCTTCTGCTTTCGAACGGGGATCTTGCAGACACATTCGATCAGCGTATTGTGGCGCGCGTCAGCCATCGGGCCCGCCCCAACCTCGTCTTCTTCGTGGAAGGGGACAACGAGATCAACCGCGAGAACTCGGGGGGGCTGGCTTCATCGGCCAGCCGGGACTTCAACGTCAGCGATCTCACGGCCGGGGTGGATTACAACCGCCCCATCGGCGACTGGCTGGCTGTGACGAGCCTTGCCCTGGGCGCCGGCTACGCGAGCGTTTCGCCCGGCGATAGCGGCGCCAGATCCGACATAGACGCGAGCGCCGGTCTGGGCGGCACTGTCTTCAGAAGGATCAACCTTGATTTCAACGCTGCCTATGAAGACCACAATGACAATTCGACTTTCTCCCTGGATGAGCAGGTGATCCGCGGCCAGGTGGTGGCCACCTCGAACCTGGGGAACCGGCTGCAGCTAAGGGGCTTCGCCCTGGCCATGGACTTCAAGGAAAACGGGAACCGGTTTATCAGCGGCCCCGCCAGTACAAGAAGACGTCTAGACCTCGAGATCCGCCAGTACGCGGCTGAAATCGGTTTCTCCTATCTCATGGCGCGCAACGTCTACGGCAGCCTGGCGGTCGGCCGCACATCGCACACCTCGAGAACCCTCGAGACCTCGGGCAATAGAAACAAACTCGAAAGCGACAACAACTACCTGGCCGCTTCTCTCAACGTGCAGCCGATCAGGAATCTCCGGTTGGTCGCCATCGGGCGCTTCCAGCGCGGAACGCAGCCCAGAGACCTCGAGGAAACTCAGGACTACCTCGACCTTCAGGCCATCTACCGGCTGCGTTCCTGGGAAGTGCTGCTGGGGTATACTCGCAACAAGATTGATATCGGCTTCACCGATCTGGAGCAGAATCGAACCTTCCTGACCGTACGCCGAAACTTCGAATGGAGAATCCGCTGATGGGCCAGGACGCGCCCGTTGTCTCAGCGCGGCGCGCTCCCCCGCCCGCGCGCGGCGGTTCCTCCGTCCTGGCCGGGACCCTGTCCGTTGTGCTGGCGGTTTGTCTTGCAGCCTGCGCGTCGCAGCCCGAAGCGAGATCCGCCGAGCCGCTGGTCGAAATTGTCTGGCCGATGCCCCCTGATCCTCCACGGGTACGATACGTGACCTCCATCGTCGGCGAGCGTTTCGTCAACAAGAAGATCGGGCGTTCCTGGTGGTCGCGGCTGCTGAAGATCCTTGCGGGGCAGTCGGAGGACGAGCGCTTCGCCAAGCCCATGGACGTGGCGGTGGACGCCGGGGGGAGAATTTTTGTCGCCGATCCGGGGGCCGGTTGCGTCCACGTAATTGACGAGCGGCTGGGCCGCTACCGCCAGATTCGCGACGTCCCCGGCGGGCGTTCCTTGCAGAGCCCTGTCGGTGTTGCCGTTGATCGGGCGGGGCGGCTCCAGGTATCGGATTCAACGCTCAATCTCATCGTGATCTATTCGGCCGAAGGCAAGGCGGAGGGCGTCTGGGGTGAGGGCGTCCTCAAGCGGCCCGCGGGGATCGCCGCGGCGCCCGATGGCTCGCTGTACGTGGTTGACTCGTCGGCGGATCAGATCGTCCGTTTCGATGCGGGCGGCCGGGAACTGGCCCGCTATGGACGGCGGGGCGTGGGGCCGGGAGAGTTCAACCGTCCGAGCTACCTTGCGATCGATGCGTCCGGCGGAATCTGGATCGTGGACACCCTGAACTTCCGTGTGCAGCATCTCGACGCCGACGGCAAATTCCTGTCGGCCTTCGGGAAGGCGGGTGACGGGACCGGAAATCTGGGGCGGCCCAAGGGCATTGCCGTCGGGCCGGGGAATGTCGTCTGGGTCGCCGACGGGATGTTCGACGTCATCCAGCTCTTTCAGCCCGACGGTCAACTGCTCCTCGTGGTCGGTGGGCCGGGACGATCCTCCGGCCAGTTCTGGCTGCCGGCGGGCGTCACCATGGGCGCTGACGGGCGGGTCTACGTGGCTGATTCCTACAACGGCCGGGTGCAGGTTCTGGATCCGAGCGGGGCGGCCCTGTGAGGCGATTGATTGTCAGATTGTTCGTCGTCTGCGTGGCCCTTGCCGTGGCGCCCATCGTTTCGGCGGCGCCCGAGGACATAAGCCGGACCAAGCATAATCTGTCGGTGTCGGGCCCCGGTCCCGTTCGCGCCGCGTCGGAGGACGAGGTCTGCATCTTCTGCCACGCGCCCCACAACGCGGCGCCCCAGACCCCCCTCTGGAATCACACGCCTTCCGCCGCCGGTACGTACCTCACCTACGAGACCTCGACGATGGACGCCGCCGTGGGCCAGCCCGATGGATCGTCGAAACTGTGTCTGGGTTGCCACGACGGCACCGTGGCGGTGGGCCTGACCGCTACGCGTGGATCCATCCCGATGACGGGGCTTGCCATGGGAGGAGGCCTGCCTCCCGGGGAATCAAATCTCACGACCGACCTGGCGGATGATCACCCCATCTCCTTCATTCCTGATCCGGGCAGCGACCCCGAGACGCGGCTGCCGCCTGAAGGAAGTCACGTCCTGCTCGACAGCAACGGAAAGATGCAGTGCAGCTCCTGCCACAACGCGCACTCGTTCGAGAATCCCAAGTTTCTCGTGCGTGAGCTGGATAACGGAGAGCTCTGCCTCACCTGTCACGTGAAGATCGGATGGCCCGGCAGCGCGCACGAAGCCTCCTCGGTGCTCTACCCGGCGACCGGCGCCGGGACGAGGGTGTCGGACCTCTCGTGCATGGGTTGCCACGATGTTCACGGCGCGCCCGGCTCCAAGCGCCTGCTCACGTCGGAGATGGAAGAGCAAGTCTGCTACGCATGTCATGGGCCCGCGCCCCTGGGGGTTGCCTCGGACATTGAGAGCGAGGCTCTGAAGCCCTGGCGGCACCCGTTCGACCTGGTCACCGGCGATCATGAACCGGTGACCACCGTTGTTCCCGCCGAGCCGGTGCTGCTGGACCGGGAGCACGTGGAGTGCGGCGACTGCCACGACCCCCATCGCGCCCGGCGGGGTGACGTCCTCGAGGGCGCCGCGGGGATCAATATCGATGGCTCGGTTTCACAGCACGTCTCGGGCGCCCCCGTCGAGGAGTACGAGATCTGCCTCCGCTGCCACGGCGATACCTTCCAGCAATTTCTCCCCCCGGCCCCGATCAGGCCGCCCGGCGCCAGCAACAAACGGCTCGAGTTTTCTCCCGCGGTGGGCTCCTTCCACCCGGTGGCCGAGATCGGCAGGAACCGCAGCATTCGGCTCGGCACGCAACTTTCGCGATCGGGCAGCGGTCTGACAACCAGTTCGCGCATAAAGTGCACCGACTGCCACAACAACGAGGTCACCGCGGACACCCAGGGCCCCGCCGAGCGCTCCCCGAGCGGTCCGAAGGGGCCTCACGGGTCCGTCAACGAGCGCCTCCTGCGCGCGGCCTACAGCACGCGCATCGGAACCTTGAACCAGGCGCCCTTCAACGTGTTCAACGAATCGAACTTCGAGCTCTGCTTTCTCTGCCACGACGTCCGCAGTCTGACGGCCGCGACCGACACGACCGCGACGAACTTCGGTCCCGACGCCAAGGACCTGCGCGACAACCTCCATGCCCTCCACCTGGCGGGCAAGACGCACGCGAGCTGCCACGAGTGCCACTACAACGTTCACAGCACCATGGGCGCGGTCAACACCGACCCGCCGAACGCGCCGCACCTCATCAATTTCGCGCCGAACGTGCGCCCCGTCCCGCCCAACGCGCAGACCATCTGGCGGTCGGGGGGTGGTGACAACGGCGGGGCCTATTGCCTGCTCTCCTGCCACGGTACGGAAATGACGCGCGGGATGGACTATCTGCCGGGAGGGTAGTGGATACTTTCGGGGGCAGTTCCGGGTGCGGTGGTGAGGGAAGATCGAAAATCAGGAACGGGGCGCGCTAGGCGCGCTGCCGCTCCGGGAGGCGCACGCCGTTCGCGGTGGCTGAAATCTGCGGGCACCCGCCCGTGACCGTGCTCAGGCGCACCTGAAGGCCCACTTGCTCGTCGAGGGGGCAGCCGTCGGGCGCTTCGAGCCCGAAGGTTTTCCGGATCTCGGTGACGAGCCGCGGGCTCTCGTTCGGGGAGACCCGCTGGAGCCCCCGGATGGCGGGCT
>JAUYMQ010000546.1 GCA_030698575.1 Deltaproteobacteria bacterium | reverse complement strand
CGGGCAGCACGTCGAGGTCGACGGCGGGCGCGTGGCGCTGTTCCGTCTGGACGGACTCTACAACGAGGCCCCGACCGGTGGGGACACCATCGTTGTTATCGGTTCGGTGGAAAAACGAATCGCATTCTTCGCTCCCGGCCCGGGAGCGGCAAAAGAAGCTCACGTGTCCCACGACGCCGTGCCCGCCTGGCACGGCGCGCCGTCGCAGGTCGTGCGCCTGGACGGGCGGCGGCTGCCGCTTCTCGACGCCGATCACGTCGTCGAGGCATACCACGCCGCCACCGGCACGATGAACACGGAGACTGTTTCTGGGGGAGTACAGGATGAGACGGAATTACAAACTCCGCATCAGGCAGCGTCCAGGGTGGACGTTCCGGCTCCTCCAGATTCCTATTCTGAGGATAAAGGGGAGAACGGAGTGGATGTGTTGGTAGTCGAGCAGAGCGAGTCCATGCGGGACGCACTCTCGACGATTCTAAGCGATCGACACGTGCGGGCCACGTGCGTTCGTGACATTGACGAGGCCATCGATCTGATCGAATCGCGGGAACCGCGCTTGATCATTAGCGAGTTCAGGATGCCCACCATGGCCGCGAAACAGGTGGTGGACGCGCTCAATCGAAGGGGCAAGAGGACCCCCGTGCTCGTGACTACGTCGCAGACGGGGAACACCGCGGACCTGCTGGTCGAGAAGCTCGGCGTCTCGGGTTATCTGAGCAAGCCGCTCGATCCGGCCCAGGTCACAACTGCAGTCAACACGTATCTCGGCGAGGGGGTCATTCCCTAAACCTCCGAGGTTTCGCGGAAACGACAGTGACGGCGCACCGAGGATCGTGATGGTGCAAAGTGCCTTCGTGCCGGGCGCAAAAAGCGGCACCGGAACAACTTAAATCGTTGTAAATAAAGCAAGTTAGCATTGGTATGCTTCGTGCTTAGTCTCGCAGCAGGGTGGGAACTCAAGCAAATCCGTCAAGATAAAGGATGGCGCAACATGAGCAAGTGGAGAGACACCGACTATTCGAACATCGTGATCGGCGGACCCGACGACCAGGACGTCGTGATGACGTCCATCGAAGCCGCGGAGTATCTGAAGATGCACGTCAAGACCGTATGCCGCCTCGCGAAGGAGAAGAAGATTCCCGCGAAGAAAGTCGGCAGTGAGTGGAGATTCCTCAAGAGCGTGTTGGATAAGTGGCTCTCGCAAGAGGTGATTTAATCGTCGGCTGATGCTCTCCTGTCAGCATTCTGTTGTGTTCTTAGCGTTCGTGGGGGATCTTAATGCCGCCGAAGACAATCATTGAAAAGTCTCCTGCGTCCTCCCCGGATGTAATGGTTTTCAAGATATCCGGAACTCTCGGATTTCACGAGAAAGAAACGCTTGAGAAACTTTTTGGCGAATGCAGGAAGAGGAACATAAGCCACGTCGTTCTGGATGTTGAACGCCTCACGTCGCTCGGCGGCGGATGCGCTACCATCATCCGGAACGAAGCGGCTGCAGGCGGCGTCCGCATAGGCGTCGCCGCCGCCAAGAAGACCGTCCTCAAGTTCCTTCAGGACACGGATCAAAATACCGGTATCGTGACCGCGGACTCCGTCGAGGCCGCCATAGCCGGCGTGCTTGCGAGCGTCGCCGCAGCGAGCGAGGTCGTCGAGCCGGACGAAGTCGTGGTACCGGATGAATCCACCGCCGAGGACGGATCGTCGCACCCCGCCCCAGCGCCCGACGATGAGTTGGTGCACCCGAATGGAGCGCCGGCGGCCGCCGCACCCGTGGATCCACCGAAGGCACCGCGCCCGACCGTCGAAGTAGACATGGAGTCCGACGAGGCCCTTATCAGCGAGGAAGTGCTCGAGGACGTCCTCGGGATGGCGGGCGAGGGCACCGCGGACACCAGCCCCACGCCGGCCTCGGCGCCCTCTCCCAAGCCCCATGTGGAAGCGGAGGCCGCCCCCGCGCCGGAACGCGCGGAGGTGCCGCCGCCTGCTGCGCCCAGCACGGAGCCCGGGGACGACGCAAAGTCACGGGAGCTCAAGCGCCGGGTAGTCCAGTACAACACGCTGCTTTCGATCAACAACGATTTCGCCCGCATGCACGACCGCAAGGGCCTGCTCGACGCGTTCTTGCTCACGACCATCGCCCAGGTGGGCGTCGAGAGCGCGGTGTTTCTACAGCGCAGCCAGGGCTACTTCTACCCCGCTGCGATGAAGGGTGTCGATCCCGAGGAGATCCGAGGCCTCGCCCTCGAGGAGGGGAGACTGGGACTCGACGAATGGCTCCCGACGCGCGCCGTGCTGGCGCTGGAGGACGCTCCATTCGACGCCGAGGCCAAGGCGGCGTTGATGCTGGTCGGTTGTCACCACGTGGCGCCATTCATCGTCCACGGCACCTTCCGAGGCATCGTATTGCTCGGACCGCCGATCCGCAACGAACTCGACCCGAGTACCATCGACTTCCTGAGAATTCTCGTCAACCAGGCCGCCATCGCCTACGAGAGCACCGCGCGCGTAGAGGAAGAAAACGAGCGCACGCTGGGCGTGGTACGCACGCTGATCTCCCTGATCGAGGAAAACACGCTGGGGCGCGGCAACACCAAGCTGGTCTCCAACTATGTGTACGCGCTGGCGAAGAAGATCCACTACCCCGAGGAACACCTGCGCGACTGCATGTACGGCACCGTGCTGCGTGACATCGGCATGATCAAGGTGAGCGATCTCATCGTGCGTAGCCCGCGCGAGCTCATGCCGGAAGAATGGGAGGTCATCAAGCATCACCCGAGCGACGGCGCCGACATGCTGCGTAAGATGAACTTCTCCGACCACGCCGTCAACGTCGTCCTGTGCCACCACGAGCGGTTCAACGGAGAGGGCTACCCGCGCGAAGTTCAGGGTCAGGCCATCCCGCTCGGTGCGCGCATCGTATCGGTGGTAGAGAGCTACGCGGCCATGCTGCAGCTTCGGCCGACGCGCCCCGCGTTGACCCAGGAGGAAGCGCTCAACGCGCTCCGAGAGAACTGGGGAATGCGCTACGACCCCGACGTGGTCAAGCAGTTCATCGATCTCGTGGAAGATGAAATTCGCTCGGGCGAGACCGTGGCCAACAAGAGATTCGAACTCTTCAGTGTATAGGACCGAGTCTCATGACAGCTGAAATCCTGGTCGTCGACGACGACACGAGGGTTCTGGAGATACTCTCCGAGTCCCTCCACCGCAACGGCTACCACGTGCGGCAGGCCATAAGCGGCCGCGAGGCCTTGGAGACCTACCAGCACAGCACGCCCCAGCTTGTCATCCTCGACATGGCCCTGCCCGATATGACCGGGTTCGATGTCCTCAAGGAGTTCCGCGCCCACGGCGGATCGGACGTTCCCGTCGTGTTCCTGTCGGCCAATGGCGACGTCGATATGCGCGTCGAGGGGCTCGAGCAGGGCGCGGAGGAGTACCTGGTCAAGCCCGTCTCGCTGCGCGAACTCAACTCCAAGGTCGAGAAGATACTGGCCCGAAGCACGCGCACGCGCGCGCTGCGCGACAAGAGCAGCTCGCTCCAGACCCAGCTCTCCCGCCGCCGCGAAGATCAGTCCAAGATGAACAAGGAGATCAAGCGCCAGCTTCTGTCCATGCGCACCTTGTTCTCCGTGTCCCAGGACATCAACCGCCTGCTCGACGCGACGGAGCTGGTAAACGTCGTGTCGCTCACGCTCCTCGGCGAGCTCCAGGTTTCGAGCATGGCGATGTTTGCGCTCGAGCGCGAGAACAGCAGGAAATTCAGCCTGCTCGGGGTCAAGGGCTTCAACCGCGAGAAGTTTACGGGCGTGGATATCGAGCGTCAGGGCCGGTTCGTCTCGCTCCTCGAAGTGGACCAGCGCCCGCGCAAGATCGCGCGCAACCCCGACCGCCGATGGACGCGTCTGCTTCCCGACCTGCGGTTGGCGGTCTTCGAATATGTGACGCCCATCAAGGTTCGTGGCGCCACCAAGGGGCTCATTTTCACCGGGCCCAAGATCACGTCCGAAGAGTACAACGACTACGACCTCGACATGATGATGTACGTCGCCAACTCCGCCGGCATCGGTCTGGAAAATGCGCGCATGTTCAAGCAGCTCCAGATCACATACGTGTCCACCCTCAGGTCGCTGATCTCCATCATCGAGGCCAAAGACACGTACACGCGCGGGCACACCGAGCGCGTCGCCTCCTACGCGAACGCCATCGCCGCGCGGCTGAAACTGGAGGAGGAACACCGTCGTCGCGTCATGTTCGGCGCGCTGCTCCACGATATTGGTAAAGTCGGTGTGCTCGAGAACGTCCTCCACACGAAAGGCAAGCTCGACGAAGACGAATGGAAGCTCCTCCAAGAGCACCCCGTCGTCGGCGCGCGCGTCGTCGAGAAAATGGAATTTCTCTCCGGTGTGGCCGAGATCGTGAAACACCACCACGAGAGCTGGGATGGCCGCGGTTACCCCGACGGAATAAAGGGCGAGGCCATCCCATTGGGCGCGCGCATCATCACCGTCGCCGACAGCTTCGACGCCATGACCACCGACCGCTCCTACCGCAAGGCCCTTTCCGTCGACGAGGCCGCGCGGCGTCTCGAAGGCGCGGCGGGCACCCAGTTTGATCCGCGGATCGTCCGCGTCTTCGTCAATTACGTTCGCAGCAAAGGCAGCGAGATGATCGTCACCGAGCCACGATCCAACGAGCAGCTGTCAACGCCGTCTCCATTCCGGGCGCGATGTGTGAACCCGCGATTACACGCGGGCGCGTGCCCGGCACCCCCGACATTCCCTTCGTAGCCCGCGAAACACTGCAACAGTAAGTGGTTACCCGCACACGTCGGCTCGGCTGCGTCTGTGGCACCGCTCTTGCCTTACAGACACTCCAGAGCAGCGAGCTTCGAGATGAGAGTATCGTCCTGTGTCGCGCAGGGAAGTCGTGTGGAAGTGTGGTGGCGCGCACGGCTCTCATCTCAGAACACAAAGAGGGAGCCGGGTCGGGTGTGGGCTGGGAGGAACTGCTCCCGAACCACGGTGATGTTCTTCGATGGCGTCGAGCTTGCTCGACGCCGGGGCGGTGGGACGCTTCTTGAGTGGTACGCAACCGTGCAGCGCCGTGCGGCGTTGCCCACAGACCCCA
>JAUYMQ010000543.1 GCA_030698575.1 Deltaproteobacteria bacterium | reverse complement strand
GTGGCCCGCGCCTGCGCGACCAACCCGGTGGCGCTGGTCATTCCCTGCCATCGCGTGATTCGCAAGGACGGCGTGAGCGGCGGCTACCGCTACGGCGAAAAGCGCAAGCGCGCGCTGCTGGCGATCGAGAAGAGGCGTTCGTAGAACCGGGGTCAGGCTTTACTTATTGACTCTTTTTTCCGTTATGCCGGGGCGCGGTGTTAATTGAATAAGTCAAGCCTGACCCCCCTAGGAACTCCACGATCAGCCGCGCGGTTTCCTCCGGCGCCTCTTCCTGCGGGAAGTGGCCAATGCCGGGGAGCGTGACGAGGTCGACCCCTTCCAGATCCTCCATCATCCACCTGGCGTTTTGCAGCGGCGAGACGCGATCGGCTTCCCCGTAGATCACACGGTACGGCACGGGCACGCGCTTCATGCGGTCGGCTGCCGCGCCGCCGCGTCCACGACGGCGCATGCGCAACGGGCGGATGCTGCGGTAGTAGGCGATGGTGGCCTTGCGTGAGACGGGCTGGCCGTGCGCCTCGGCGTAGAAGCGAAGCCACTCTTCGGGAAAGGCCTCCTGCCGCGCCCCCCACCAGCGAAAGAGAAAACGGACGCAGGGGTCGTTGGCGAAGCGAAAGGCGAGTTCAGGGAGAAAGGGGAGGGCGAAGAAATAGAAGTGAAGCGGAGCCGATTTCACGAACCGCCGGAAGCCCATGTTGAGGTTCACGGCGCGGCGCACAAGTTCGGGCCGCGAGACGATGATGCCCAGCACCACACCCGCGCCCCAGTCGTGCCCCACGAGATCGAGCGGCCCGAGGCTGAGCTTCTCGATGAGCGCGACCGCATCCTCGAGCATGCCGCGCGCCGTGTAGGGCCCGCCGCCGGGTGTGGCCGACCGGCCCCAGCCGCGGTGATCGGGCACGTAGACGGTGCGGTGCGGGAGGAGGGCGGGAACAACGTGCCGCCAGGTCTCGCCGGTCTCGGGGTAACCGTGAAGCAGGAGGCAGGGCGGCCCTGAGCCGCCGCGACGCACCCAGAGATCGGCGCCGTTCACTCGCACCTGCTCGGCCGCAAGATCGTCGAAGCCCATGAGGTCCGGACCTCCCACGATCACCCCCCTCGCTCGTCCTCGTCCGGCGGAGCGCCGGCGCGATCCATCAGCGCGGGCTCTTTCTCGAGGTCCGGCGGCTTTCGAAGCACGATCGGCACCTCGATCTCGATGCGCTTCTCCTCACCGGCGCGGCGGACGCGCAGCAGGATGCTCCCCTTCTTGGTGATCCCCAGCGCCGTCGAGAACTGCGCGATGAAATCGACCTTGCCCTTCGGCGGAACCTCGACGGCCTCGGCCGCCCCCGACTTCTCCGAACCGATAAGGGTGTGCGCGGCCACCCGCCGGAAGCCCAGCTTCAGCACGAGATCCTTCCGCGCGAGATGAAGCGCCTGCTTTCCCTCGTTGCGCAGCGTGAACGAAACGATGAGGCCGCGGTCCCAGCCTCTGGAGGTTGCCGTGCCGCCTCCGGTGACGGTCACGCCGCCGACGCGCGCGGCGAGGCGGGGGGAACTGTCGGCGGGATTGACGATGTCGAGCGCCCGCGAAGCGCAGCCGGCGAGCGACAGGCACAGGATGGCCGCACCCAGACGCAGCGCGGTTGAGAAAGGCATTCGGACTCCGGTGGGCTGGCGAGGAATGAGTTCGCGGAACGAGGCCCGATCCTTTGAAGGGACCGGGCCTCGCCACGAAGTGTCGAACCAGGGCTGTAAGCCGAGTTCTGTTCCCGGCACCGGTTTCCCGGTGCGGGGCAGCGATCATTCATCTAGGACGGCCGTTGCCAGCCGCCTCGAGCGACCTTACCCGCTGGTCTCGGGCGGGCAACCCTACGATCCGGCGTGCCGGGGTTACCCGGCCGTTCCGGAAAGCCAGCCTATTCGGTCTTGCTCCGGGTGGGGTTTAGCTCGCCGCCGGTCACCCGGCTGTCGCGCGTGCGCTCTTACCGCACGTTTTCACCATTGCCTGTGAAGCGCGGCCTCGCGACCGCGCAACCATCGGCTGTGTGTTTTCTGTGCCACTTTCCCTAGGGTCACCCCCGGTCGGCGTTACCGACCACCCTGCCCTGCGGAGCTCGGACTTTCCTCCCCCGGGCGCCGGATGGCGCGAGAGATCGCGCCCCCAGTCAACCCGACGGCGACCGCCCGCCTTGGTTCAACACGGAAGCAACTATAGAAGCGCGCAGCCGAAATGGCAATCAGCTCAGCGCCTGGCGCGGCGAGGGTTCTTGACTCGGGGGGGCTGCGTGAGCGCGGCTTGCTGGGTGGCGGTCTTCAACGCATCGCTCGCCGCCTTGCGCGAGCCCTGCCGGCCGCGGGAGAGAATCCGCTTGGCGTCGCGATAGCCGAGCTTGATGAGCCGCCGGCTCTTCTTGGCGTGCACGTTGAAGAGGTCGAGCAGTGGGAGCCCGGCCATCTCCTCGCCGGGCTGGATGAGGGTCACGGGAATTCCTTGGTACTTGCCGTCGACGATCGGCTGGTTCAGATAGCCGGCGTTCCCCAGGGTGCGCCACATCACGTCCATGAACCGCCCGGCGTAATCGACGATGGAGGTGAATTTCCGCTTGAAGGGGAGCTGGTGCGGGATGACCGTGAGAACGTAGATTTCCGTCGCCTTCATGTGGATGGCGTGATCGAGCGGAATGTTCCAGGCGAAGCCGCCGTCCACGCACCAGTCGCCCCGGATCCGAACGGGTGGATAGAGGAAGGGGATCGCGTAGCCGGCCCGGACGATCTTCTGAAGCTCCGCCGGCGACTGGGCGTCGTGGGACGACCAGATCTGCCCGGCCCCCTGCGACAGATTGAGGATGATGAAGGCCGTCTCGACGGGGTTGAACATGATCTTCTCGTAGTCGACGAAGCGCTCGATGCTTCTCTCAAGCCGCGAGACCGACGAGACCGACAGTCCCGTGATCAAGTTGTGGCGCAATGAAGGCGTGAAGAGGTGCCGCCTGGAGTCGAAATCGCTCCAGCTCTGGATCATGTTCTCGACGCCGCCCGTGGCATAGAGGCATGCGTTGATCACCCCGATGCTGCTTCCGATGATCGCGTCGGGGCGAATTCCCTGCTCGTCCAGATACTGCATCGCCCCCACGTGATGCGCACCGAAAGACGCCCCGCCTCCCAGAATGAAAACGCGCTTCCTCTCGGCCATCGGCTGCTCCTTCGCGGCTCCTACCAGTAGATGTGCTTCCGGTCGTGCTTCGCGTCGTCGATAAGGCGGCCGATCTGGTTCTTCACCTCGTCGACCTTCTCCTCGATGTGGAGATCGTCCTCGTCGGGACTCCCGGTGAAGTGTATCGGCTCGCCGAAATAGATGTAGTAGCGCGACGGGAAGGGAATGAGACCCAGCGGCCCGAGCAGCGGCCAGGTCAGCGTGATGGGGAAGTTCGGCATGTTGAGGAGCTTCGCGAGGGGCCGGAGGTTCGCGATGGCGATGGCCTGCTCCTCGGATCCGACGATGCCGACGGGAACAATCGGCGTGTCGGTTTCGAGCGCCAGCCGCATGAAGCCGAGCCCGAACCGCTGGAGCTTGTAGCGATCCTTGTAGAGCTTGTTGACCCCCCGCACCCCTTCGGGAAAGACCGAAACCGCTTCGCCATGGTGGAGGAGATCCACGCAGTTCTTGGGCGTTCCCACCACGCCCCCGATCCGGTCCATGTAGATGTTGAACCAGGGGAGCCGCGGCAGCCAGAACTCGCCCAGGCCGCGCGGAACCCGGGGCGGCACGCCTTCGAGGATCATGGCGGTCCCGACCATCGCGGCGTCGATGGCGATCTGTCCGGCGTGGTTGCC
>JAUYMQ010000541.1 GCA_030698575.1 Deltaproteobacteria bacterium | reverse complement strand
CGAGAACATCAAGAACTATGAAGCCGCAATGAAGGACGTCGAGGGGAAGGAATCGGCCCTCCTGCTCATCCGCCGCGGCGACAATTCGTTCTATGTGGCGCTCGACCTGGACTGAGCCGACGGAGAGGGCGAGATCAAGAGCACGGCGTGTCCGGGCGCTGGAAGCGCGCGGTCTCCGCCGTGCTTTTCGATTCAGGCGTGCGGCGGCGCCGGGCCTGAGTCTTCGCTGCCCGGGCCCTGCGGCCCGGCCAGCGTGCTCTCCTCTTTCACGCTCTCGATGGACAGGCCCCGCGCCCAGAGCGCCTCGAGTCCGAGGACGGCCACCGGCAGGAACAGCACCGCCTGGAGCACGAGCGAGAGTGAGAGGGCAAGCTCCGGCTTTATCCGGAAGATGGCGAGGACCGTGATGGCGAGCGCCTGGAAGGTGCCCAGATTGCTCGGCCCGAGCGGCATTACGCTCCCCATGTTGGCGAGCAGAATGAGGATCACGCCCAGCCCCAGATCCAGCGGCTTGTTGAGGGATCGCGCCACCATCTCCACCACCGCGAGCTGGAGCACCCACGCGCCCAGCGAGTAGCCGTACACGGCCGACAGCCCTCTTAGATCGCGCAGGATGTGCATGCCCTCTCCGAGCGAATCGCTGAACGCCACGAAGCGGCCGTGGGCCCCCGCGCTGAAACGCCGGATGACGGCCTCCGCCGCCTGGAGAAAGCGTGCTCTCTGGTTGTGCACGACAACCCCGGCGACAGCCATCGCCAGTAGTGCGAGGCCCGCGAGGAAAACCAGCCGCTCGAGCCAGGCCGGCAGCGGAATGACCGCCACGACGAAGAGCACGATCGGCGCCATGGCGAGCACGTCCATGACGCGCTCCACGACGATCGTGGAGAGCACGTGAACCTTCGTCAGGTCCTGGCGCCGGGAAAGCACGACGGCGCGCGCGACTTCCCCGGAGGGCGCGGGAAAGAGCTGGTTGGCGAGGTAGCCGATGGTGAGCACGCCGAACACGCTCCGGAACCCGATGTCCCGGGGGCCGTCGGGCGTGCTCTTCAGGATGAGCTGCCAGCGCCGGGCGCGAAGCAGCAACATGGCCACGTTGAGAGCGAGGGCGGGGAGGAGGTACCAGGCATTAAGTTCCGTCCAGGTCTCGAGAAAGGTATTGAGGTCGATCTTGAAGAAATAAATGCATGCGCCGAGGAGCAGGATTGGTATCAGCACCGCGGTGGCGAGGCGCGTGAGATTCCGGGGCGACTGGGCCATGCTCTCCTTCCGGCGGCCCCTTGTGGGGCAGGGACGCGCGATCTAGCATGGATTTCGCGCGCGGGCGAGCCCCGCGCTCAGGGGGATACTGCCATGGTTGGTCCCGACCTCGGAAGGGGTGCGGCAATCTTCACCTTCGTCGCGGGCTGCTGGCTAGCCGCCGGCTGCGCCGGGACACCCACGCTCGGGCCCGAGATCGGTTTGGCCCCCCGCTCCCTGCCGGACTCGCGCTCCGGCGCCGCCTCGGGAATTACCGTCGTGGGCGTGGCGGACGAGTGGCGCTACTCGCCGGGAAACCTTCCAGACCACGTTACGCCGGTTCGTGTCAAGGTGACGAACAACCGGTCCGAGCCCGTGCTCCTCACGCTCGAGGACGCAACGCTCATCGACGACCGCGGACTTCGGCGTATCGCGCTTCCGCCCGGAGACGCCGTGCAGCGGGCGGCTCGCACGGCGGGCGAAGCATCCGTCGGGCCTGGAATTCGACCGAGCGTCTCCATCTCCCAGGGGATCGGGGTCGGGGGCATGGGAATTTCTATCGGCGGGCTCGGCATGGGAAGCGGGCCATTCGGCGCGGGCCCCGGCGCCGAAAGCGAGAATGACGTTGAGGCGCTCGAAGTCGGCCTGCGCCCGGGGCGGCTCGATCCGGGCGCCTCCGTGGATGGCTATCTCTTCTTCGAGAGCCCGCTTCAGCCCGCGGAGCGCGCGCGTCGTTTCCGCGTTATCTGGGACATTCGCCCGGTGACGGCCGTCGGCGCTCCACTCGCCCCTCCCATTTTTCGCGCCGAGGTTCCGCTCGTCGCCCGTTGACCTCGCGCTCCCTCTGCCTCCGGTTGAAGTGACGGGGGGTTGGGCTAGAATAAGACCACAGGGAGGAACGACAACATGTCCTTCCGCTTCCCGGGCGAGCGGACCCCACAGAAGCCAGGCAGGGGCAGATCCGGAGACGGCGGCGACAAGTCGCCCTTTGGAAAGGATCGCCGCTTCACCTTCTCGCTCTGGTACGTGGCCCTCGCACTGCTGATCCTCGCGGTATTCCACAACGTCTCGGGTTTGCCCGGTACTTCGGAACTGACCTACAGCGAGTTCAAGGCCCTCGTGAAGCAGAAGGGGGTCGAGGAGGTCGTCCTCACGGCGGATCGGGTTCGCGGCACGCTCAAGGAGAAGGATCCGCGCACCGGCGGACCGGTCCCTTTTGAGGTCGTTCGCGTGGAGGACCCGGAACTGGTGCCGCTTCTCGACAAATCGGGAATCCGGTACGGTAGCCGCGTCGAGAACACCTTTATCCGAGATTTCCTCTTCGCGTGGGTCATCCCCATCGGGCTCCTGTTTCTCCTCTGGTCGTTCCTGCTCCGCCGCATGGGGTCCAGCGCGTCCGGAATCATGAGCTTCGGGAAGAGCCGGGCCAAAATTTACGCCGAGGCAGACACGGGCGTCACCTTCGAGCATGTGGCCGGCATCGACGAGGCCAAGGCGGAGCTCCAGGAGATCGTCGAATTTCTGAGCACCCCC
>JAUYMQ010000533.1 GCA_030698575.1 Deltaproteobacteria bacterium | reverse complement strand
TTCATCTTCTTCATGTACTCGGCGAGCCGGGGCGCCATTTCGCGGTAACAGAGCTAGCGGTTCCCCTCCTCCGGCACCCGCCGCCACGACTCCAGGTGCATCTCGTAGATCGCGACGGGCGCGTCGAGCGACTGGCGCGACTTCCGCCCCGCCATCCACTCCGCGTCGCCCCAGTCATAGGCTGTGTCCCAGACAATCGACCCGGTCTTCGGCGGCGTCTCGTGATGAACGCCGAAGGGATCGGCCTTGTCCACCCGGAAATTCTTGTGCCGCGAAACGATGTGGTACTTGTAGATGCTCCCCTTTCCCACGCCGGGAACGAACCCCTCCCAGATCCCGGACAACTCCCGGGCCCGGAGCGGGTGGCTCTCACGGTTCCAGCCGTTCCAGTCCCCGACCACCGACACCTGGCGCGCGTTCGGCGCCCAGACGGTGAACTGCGTCCCGGCCTTTCCGTCGAGGGTGATCGGCCGCGCGCCGAACTTGTCGTAGAGGCGGCAGTGGCTCCCCTCGTTGAAAAGATACAGATCGTCCTTCGTGAGAAGGCCACCGTCCTGAACGGCCGGAGCGCCGGCCGCATCAGGTTTCCTCGCGCCGGGTTTCTTCGCGCGGGGCCCCGCAGCGCCGCGCGCCGGCTTTTTCGTCCCCCTGGCTGTCATCGTCCCCCCGCCCCCTTTCTCCGGAGCGCCGCAATCCGCCGGAGCGTTTCGACGACGCGCGGCGAGCGGCTGAAAGACTCGAAGGTGAGCGCCGCCTTCCGCCGCCAGTTCGGGCGTTCCCGGCCGGTGCCGGGAACATTCTGGGGCCGCCGCTCGCCCCAGAGATCCTCGAGATTCACCAGCACGATGCGCGCCGGGCTCGCCGCGAGGAACGCGAGGCAGGCGTCGAGAAGGGACGCGGCGCCCCCCTTCCCCTTCGCCAGCCGGCGCCGCCGGACGAGAAAACGCCTCAGCGCTCCGACGATCCGGACGCGCCGCGCGCGCTCCTTGCGCGCCCCGGCGGGCGCGTGCAGGCCCAGGGATGCCCGATCCTCGATGTCGTCGCCCGAGAGGAAAGCTGCGAAGGTCGGCATGTCGTGGGTGTTCAGGCTCGCCACCGCCCCCCGCGGCACCGGCCCGGGGCCGCGCGCGTGTCCTTCCACGTCGTACTGCAGCACGTGAAGGCGCTGCACCCCGCACCGCGCCATCATTTCGTCCACCTCCGGCGGCACCGTTCCCAGGTTTTCCCCCGCGATGACAGCGCCGGCGCGCCATGATTCGAGACAGAGTATGGCATAGAGCTCCTGCGCGCGGTAACGCACGTAGACGCCCTGCGATGCGTCGAGCCCGCTCGGGATCCAGAAAAGCCTTTGCAGGCCCATCACGTGATCGATGCGAAGCACGGAAGCGCGCGCAAGATGGTGGCGAAGCGTGGCGATGAAGTAACGGTAGCCCTCCTCGCGTATTCCGTCCGGGTGCGGCGGCGGAAATCCCCAGTCCTGCCCGCCGGTGAAAACCGGATCTGGCGGCGCGCCCGTGCTCGCGCCGAGCGCGAACGAACCGCGCTCGCGCCACACGTCGTAGCCATGCCGGCTCGCGCCCAGGGGAAGATCGAGATAGAGCCCCGCCCCCCGCCCCGCCCGCGACGCGCGGGCGAGCTGCGCGTCGGCGATCCACTGCGCGTAGAGATGGTAGCGGTACGCCGCCCGGTCGTAGTCCCCCGCGACAATCGCCCCTTCCCGGAGGCGGCGCGGCCACCGTTCCCAGGCCGTCCGGCGCCGCTCGTTCACGGCGCGAAAGCGCGCGTAGTCGGGCAGCGCGGGCCGGGCCGCGACAAAGCGTTCGAACTCGAGCCGCCGCGCGACCGGGGCCGACGCGAAGAAGGACCGGCAGAGCAGTTCCAGCACACGCCGCTTCTGCGCCATGCCGCGCCGGTAGTCGACCTGATCACCCCCGCGCAGGCGATCGATCTCGCGCCGGAAAGCGCCGCTCCCGATGAGGCGCCGCGCGCCGGCACAGCGACGCAGCTCGGGCACGCGCGCCACATCGATGAAGAATTCGTTCCAGAACAGGCGGCTCGCCGGGGAGTACGGACTCGGCTCGAAGTGCTCGTCGAGGAAGGCGGCGAGAAGCGGAAGGGTTCCCACCAGGCGCCCGCCCCGCGCGGCGGTCCAGCGGAGGAGCGAGGCCAGATCGGTGAAATCACCGCTCCCCCAGCCTCGCGCGGAGCCGAGCGCGTGGAGCGGAAGGAACACCCCCCAGCTCCGCTGATTCCGGGCCGGGGGCTCGAAGGCGCGGGCCGGGGCGGAGATCAGGAGCGTCTCGAATTCCCTTCCCCCCGTCTCGAGCGACAGCCGGTGGTAGCCGCGCGGCAACCGGCGGGGGAGCACGATTTCCTTTTGCACGTATCTTCGTCCGTCGACCCGCCCGGCGCGGGAAGCGGGCATTTCGCCCGGGAGTGCGCGCCAGCAGCGGCTCTCCCCGTCCTCCGTCTGCAAACGGCACGAAACAATCTCGCCCGCCCGCTCCTCCGGAAGGCGAAGCGTGACGCGCACAGCCTCTCCTTCCCAGGCCACCGTCACCGGCTCGCAGGCCCGGCTCCAGATCTCCCGCTGCCGCAAGTCGAGCGCCGGAGCCAGGTCGCGGGCGCGATCGACGTTCACGCCGAGCGCGCGAAGCGTGGCAAGCAGCGCCTGGGGCGTGGCGGCGCGACGGTGGCCGAAGGCGTCCCGGAACTCCGTCTCCACGCCGTGTAGCGCGGCAAGCGCGCGCAGCGTCCGCAGTTCGGCAGGCTTCATTCGGCGGATAGAGGCGAGTCGAGAATCTGGAGGATCCCCTGGATGGGGATGAAGACCCAGTCGGGGCGGTTGTTCAGCTCGTAGCCGAGCTCGTAGACCGCTTTCTCGAGCAGGAACGCGTCGAGCAGCACGCCGAGCCCCTCGCGCGTTTTCGGAAGGAATGGATGTCCGTCAGCGGTGTCGAGATAGGTTTTCAGATAGGCGGTGCAGACCCAGTCGTTCCAGAAGCGCGCCCAGGGAAGGAGAACCGCCTGCGCCTGCGGGCCGAGGAGATCCCGGACGGCGCCCGCGCCTTCGGTCTGGTGGAAGAGCGCGGTGCAGGCGGCGTAGTGGAAGGAGCGGAGCATGCCGGCCACGTCCCTGAGCGGCGAGCGTTTCAAGCGGCGTTCGGAGAGCGACCGGGCCGGCTCGCCCTCGAAGTCGATGATGACGAAATCCTTCCCCGTGAAGAGCACCTGCCCGAGGTGGTAGTCGCCGTGAACGCGCGTCCGGCAGGCGTTGATTCGCTTTTCGAGCACGCGTTCGAAGCGATCGAGAACCTCAGTCTCGCGCTCGATGAGCAGCTCGCCCTGCTGGCGGATGCCGTCCTTGAGGCCCGCAGCGCTCTTGCGGAGTAGCCTGAAGGCCTGTGACGCCTGGCCGCGCATCGTCTGATACATCGACCGCTGGTAGAAAGGGGTGATGGGCTCGACGGCGAAATCGGGAACGCTCGTGCTCGAGGCCAGCGCAATGTGCAATTCAGCCGTGCGCTGCCCGAGCAGGCGGGCCGAGTCCAGGTAGCCTCCCATGATCTCGTTCGCGAGCGGGGGAACCTCCTCGGAGGTGAGTGACAGGAGGGCGCGCGCCCGGGTGTCGGGGCGCTGCTCATCGGAGCGGTGCTCCAGGGCGCGTTCGAAGTAGCGCCCCAGTTCGTCGAGGGTGTAGCGCCAGGCATCTCCCTCGTTCGGAACGTACCCCTGGACAAAGCCCAGGGTCATGGGCGCTTCGCGCCCCGCCGCGTACTCCAGAAAACCGCCCACGGGCGGCATGCTCGTGAAAGTGGTCTTCTCGGTCAGGAAACGCCCGATCTCGAGATCGGGGTTTACCCCCGCCTCGACCCGGCGGAAGATCTTCAGTATCGCGCGCTCCTGGAAGAGCACCGAGGTGTTGCTCTGCTCCGCGCCGAGGAGGGCGGGCGGCTGCGTCTTGTCGGCGCCTTCCATGATCTGCCGGAGCGCCTTGGTGGGGCGCGCCGTGACCCGGCCGGTCTCGCCGCGCAGCTGCCTGCGCCGCTCGATCACGTCGAGCAGGAGGTTGCAGAAATCCGGGCTGTAGAGGGCATCGTAGAGAACTCCCTTCCCCTTGGGGGATCGCGTTTCCGCAACCACGGCGCGGGGGTGCGCCTTCCGGATCCTGCCGGCCGCCTCTCCCGCCGCGTGGGCAAGCGGCAGGACGTACGTCTCCGGCTCGCCGTCGACGAACAAGACGCGGACGAAGGTGAGGCGCGTGTCCGGCGACACCGGAATCACCTCGATCAGCTCGGCCTTGCGAACCACCCTGGCCTTCGCCCCGAACCACCGGCAGGTCCGCAGGTAGCCCGGAAGGCCGCGCTCGAGCCGATCCTTCGCATCTTCGCCGAGGAGATCGGCCCATCGATCACTGATTTCGAGGACGGGAGGCTTCCATTCGGCGGCCGCAAGCGCGGCTGCCCCCGCCTTGGGGCGCTCCAGGACGAACCAGAAATAACCGTGCGGGCCCACGGTGATCGGATAGAGCTCTTTGCTGATCCCCGGAAAGTGGGTGTGGCCGAACAGCTCGACCGGCACCATCCCGTTGAAAGGCGAGAGGTCCAGCTGGACGCACTGCGAGAAGCGGGAAAGGTTCGCCACGACCAGAATGATCTCCTCGCCGTCCCGCCGGATGAAAGCAAGCACCTTGTGATTGTCGGGGTGGAGGATCTCCATCTTCCCCTGCCCGAAAGCGGCGTACTGCTTTCGGGTGGCGATCACCCGCCGGGTCCACCAGAGAAGCGAGCTGAGGTTCTTTTCCTGCCCCTCGACGTTGAGCGCTTCGTAGTGATATTCCGGATCGATGATGACGGGGAGAAAGAGGCTCTGCGGGTTGGCCATCGAGAAGCCCGCGTTGCGGTCGACGCTCCACTGCATGGGCGTCCTGACGCCGTTCCGATCACCGAGGTAGATGTTGTCGCCCATCCCGATCTCATCGCCGTAATAGATGACCGGTGTGCCGGGAAGAGAGAGCAGCAGCGCGGTCAGAAGCTCGATCTTCCGCCGGTCGTTGCTGAGTAGCGGGGCCAGACGGCGGCGAATGCCGAGGTTGATGCGCGCCTTCGGGTCGTTCGCGTAGACCCGGTACATGTAGTCGCGCTCCTCGTCCGTCACCATCTCGAGCGTCAGCTCGTCGTGGTTGCGTAGGAAGATCGCCCACTGCGAGTTGTCGGGGATCTCGGGGGTCTGCGCCAGGATCTCGACAATCGGGAATCGGCTCTCCATCCGCGTGGCCATGAAGATTCGCGGCATGAGCGGAAAGTGGAAGGCCATGTGGCATTCGTCGCCGTCGCCGAAGTAGGCCCGCGCGTCCTCCGGCCACTGGTTCGCCTCGGCGAGCAGCATCCGGTCCTCGTACTTGGCGTCGACCCGGGCCCGCAGCTCCTTCAGGAAGTCATGGGTCTCGGGAAGGTTCTCGCTCATGGTGCCTTCCCGTTCGAACAGGTAGGGGATGGCGTCGAGCCGGAGGCCATCGACGCCGGCTTCGAGCCAGAAGTCGAGGGCGTCGAAGACGGCCTCATGCACGGCCGGGTTCTCGAAGTTGAGGTCGGGCTGATGGG
>JAUYMQ010000393.1 GCA_030698575.1 Deltaproteobacteria bacterium | reverse complement strand
AGGAACTCGGCCGGATCCGAGAGAGTGTCGCCGACGCGACGGGCATCCACATCGCCCTGGAGGTGGTGCCGACTGGCGAAGGAAAGGTGCTCGTTGCGCGGCTGCCACCCCGGCCCAGGGGCGTCCCGTTCCACACGAATGCGGGCAAGTACCTGGTCCGTCTCGGCGACCAGCTCCGCGGCATGACAGTCGAAGAGATCGATGCGGTGCGTGCCGAGGCGGGGCGCGAGTTCACCGCGACCCCGGTGGCGAGCCCTGCGCGAGAGCTACTGAGTGCGACCGGCATGGAGGAGCTGCGCCGGCTGATGCGCGAAGCGAGTGCCTCCGACGACCTGGTCCGGCTTGCAGACCTCGACCTGCTCCGAGCCCTCGGTGTCCTGACCCCCGATGACCGGCTGACCGTTGCCGGTCTGCTCCTGGCCGGCACTGCGGAGGCTATCCGCCAGCACGTGCCCGATGCCCAGTGGCAGTTCCGCCGCATGGTGTCGGACACTGCGTACGAGCAGGCCGAGGACGGCGCCGACTGTTTGCCCGTCGCCCTCCGACGCTTGCGCGAGCTCGTGGGCGCGCATAACCCCATCGTCACGATCCCCGGCTGGCTGGTGCAGCCCGAGTTCCCCCGGTATCCGTCCCTTACCCTGCGGGAGCTGCTGGTCAATGCCTTGGTGCACCGCGATTACGCGGTTCCGGGCCCGGTGTCCGTGAAGCTCTACCCGGACCGGCTCGAGATCAGCAACGCCGGCGGCTTCGTGGGAGGCGTGACGCCCGAGAACATCCTGCATCATCCCTCCGCCCCGCGATACCCGACGCTCTTCCAGGCCCTCACCCGGATGCGGCTCGCGAACGCCGCCAACCTGGGCGTTCCCCGAGTGTTCCGCGACCTGCTGAGCGAGGGCAAGGAGCCGCCGACCTACTGGTCGTCGGGCCGGGCCGTCCGGGTCTCGGTCAAGGGGCAGGAGACCAGCCGGGAGTTCGTCGAGCTGGTCCACCGCAACCCTGGGCTTGACGTCGACCACCTGCTGATCGTCCACTATCTGACCCGTCACCGCGAGATCACGGCCCGCACGGCGGCGGACCTGTGCCAGCGCCCGCTTGAGGATGTCCGGGAAGTCCTGGGCCAGCTCACGTCCCGCTGGAGATTGCTCGAGGCCGGCGGTGGCTCTGGTCGCGGCCGCTACTATCGTCTGTCTCGCGGGGCCTATGAATTGCTCGAGGGGGCTCTCCGCTACCACGTGGACCGCCGGCTGAGCCTCGAGAACGCGAAGGCGCGGGTGCTCCAGGTATTGGCCGACCGCCCCCTGACCAATGCGGAGATCCGGGAGATCACCCAGCTTGAGCGGCTCCAAGTGGTCCGGCTGATGCGCGCGTTGGAGCGCGAGGGGCGCGCCCACATGGAGGGGCGGGGCCGGGGGAGCCGCTGGCGCGGGGGGCCGTCTCGCCAGGCACGGTGACAATTTTGGGCAGAATGTTCGACGAACATTGAAATGAATCAGTGAACATTCCCAGAGGAGGGTGTTCCCAATGAGCGGCAAGCCTCCGCGAGTGCTCATCGAGGACTGGCTTCCGGCCGCCGCCATCGGGGTGGAGTGTATCCGCGAGCGCTCCACCGGCCAGCAGCCGCCTGACAAGCGCCTCCATGTCTGGTGGGCCCGGCGCCCGCTCGCCGCCGCCCGGGCTGCGGTGCTGGGCTCCCTCCTTCCGGCGGACTTCCCGCGGGACGTCTTCGAGCGGCTGATGGGGTTCTGGGGCACTTCGAGGCAGATCCTCGAAGCTCAGGAAGTTCTCGACTGGGCGCGAGCCACGGGAGAGCGAGTCAAGAACCCGCACGGGGGGCGCGCATTCAGGCGAGGCCTCAGATCCGAAGATCTTGAGAGGGCGCACCGGGCAGCCGCAGCGCTTTGGGGCGACCACCTCCTGGTCATCGATCCCATGGCTGGAGGGGGGGCTATTCCACTCGAATCCGCCCGGCTAGGGTTCAGGACCCTGGCGAATGAGTACAACCCCGTGGCCTGCTCCGTGCTCGAAGGCACCGTGGACTACCCGTTCCGTTTCGGGGAGGAGCTCGGAAAGCGTGCCAGGGCCTGGGCTGCAGAACTCCGCCGTCGGTTCAACGTGCGGCTTGAGACGTTTTTCCCGAAGGCTGGAGTCCTCCCGCCACACTGCTATCTGTTCGCTCGGACAGTGCCGTGCCCTGACACGCAGCACCACACGCCACTGGTGCCGGACTGGCACCTGCTCAAGCCGAAGTCCGGCCGACGAATCGTGGCGGAGCCGGTGGTCGACAAGAAGAAGGGCACCTGGTCTGCGCGGATCAGAGAAATTGGAGGGGGCGCGGGACAGCTTCGCGAGCCCCCCCGGCCGACCTACGGCGATGGGAAGGGCGTGTCCCTCTTCACCAACCTCCAAATCCCCGACGACTACATCAAGGCCAAAGCTCAAGCCGGCGAGATGAAGGCTGCACTCTACGCTGTGGCCGTGAAGACTCCGCAGGGGTTGCGGTTTCAGCCTCCGGAACCAGCGGACCTTGCCGCCTTGGAGGAAGCCGAGAAGGAGATCGCAAGGCTTCGACCCGGCTGGGAGAAGGCGTACGTGCTCCCCACCGAGACCTACCCAGAAGTGAGCAGTGATGAGAGGCCACGACTTTACGGAATGCCCCTCTGGGCAGACATGTTCTCATCCCGCCAACTTCTGTGCTTCGGGGTACTGGTTGAGGAGTTGCGCCGCCTTCGGCCCGAGGTGATCGCGGCCGAAGGGGCGGACTTGGGAGAAGCAGTCGTTCATCTCTTGAGCTTCGTGATCGACAAGTTCGCCTCGCACAATTCCTTCCAAAGCCGATGGGATCCTGGTTCTCCAAAGATAACG
>JAUYMQ010000509.1 GCA_030698575.1 Deltaproteobacteria bacterium | reverse complement strand
CGGCGATCCTCGCGCTCCTTCTCTTCTCCTCGGCCGCCGTCGTGCTGCGCCGAAGGCGGGGCGCGCTCGATCGCGCGGCGCGCACGACGCTCGTGCTCTTCCTCGTGGTCGCGCACATCCACCAGGCCCAGCGGGCCCTCGCGTCCACCGTCACCTACCTGAACGAGGATCACCTCGGCAGCGCCCGCCTGGGAAGGACCGGCACGACGACCACGCAGCAGATTGTCTACGCCCCCTTCGGGGAGGTGTGGAGCGAGTCGGGCGGGGCGCTCAGGTACGCGTTCACGGGGCAGGAGTGGGACGAGGAGACGGGGCTTTACTACTTCGGCGCGCGCTACTACGATCCGGCCCTCGGGCGGTTCCTGCAGGCGGACCCGATCGTGGCGGATCCGTACGATCCGCAGCTCCTGAACCGCTACACCTACGTCCGCAACAACCCCTCCGGGGCGATCGATCCGAGCGGGGCCTACAGCTTCGAACTGTTCACGTCCACGTCGGGCGGCTTCGGGTCCCCTAACTTCGGTGCGGACACGGGGGCGGCGTTCCCGCCCGGGGGTGTGTTCCTCCCGACGGGTCCTGGGGCGATCGGGGGCCCGAGCGCGACGAGCAGCGCAGTAAGCCCCCCCGCGGGCGGGGCGCAGGGGCTCGCCGTGGGGGCGGGGTTTGCGGCTGCGGGCGGGTCGGCGGGGAGCACGGGGGGAGCGGCCGCCGCTTTCGATCCCGCTGCGCTCGCGCTAAAGCTCGACACGCCCACGAAGGCGGTGTTCGGGGGGCTGGCGATTGCGGCGGGGACGGCGGCGGTGGCGCTGGCCGTCGCGACCGGTACGGCGTGGCTGCTCAGCGCCGGCGTGCCCGGGATCATCGTGGCGGGCTACGCCGCGGCCCCGAAGGCGGCGACGGTCCTTGAAGGGCTCACGAGCGACTTTACGGGCGGCCCGCTGGGCACGAACCCGGTGCCGCTGGGGGCGGCGGCGATCAGGGAGGCTGAGGGGCTTGCGGCGAGGGGAGCCACCTCCATAAGGGGCGCACCGACCCGTGTACTCCACTTCACCGACGACGTTGCCCGTGAGGCAATTTCTAAGAGCGGGAACCTGCGTCAGGGCACCTTCGTCACTTTGCCGCGGGAGGTTCCGGCAGGCTCTACTGCACGCCAGGTCGAAGAGCTGCTTGAGATCGCGCCGGGGCGAGGCCAGAACTTCATCGACAGATTCGTCGATCCAGAAGATCTGGTGATCCCGGGCCCCCAGCATGGCGGTCCGTTTACAAGCGGTGGTGCGAGGCAGTTCCAGCTCAGGCGGGATCTCTCGATCGATCCCACGAGGTTTGGAAGGACGGAGCCCTAGCGGTGGACATCGAGTGCCCGAGCTGCAAGAAAAGAGTTGAGCTTGATCAGCGGTACTTCTACCACGCGGCTCGGAGCAACCAGGGCTTCCTGTACTGCGATCGTGACTCCACGGTCCTCGTTTTCAGCACATACGATCCCGCCTACGTGCGAATCGTGGGAGACGTTCACCCCTGGATGCTTGACTTCGACCAGAAGGCCGAGGTCGAAGAGCATCTGATCGCGTGCCCGTGCGGCGGCTCGTTCTCGTTCAGTAGTCCACCTCAATGTCCTCACTGCGGGGGTTCGCTCCAGCCAGCGCTGCCGTCGCCAATGCACTACGTGATCATGGGCCGATTGATCGACGGGGATCGAGAGCCGATCTGGAAGGACTGAAGCAATACGCATCGCCGCAGGGCGCCCGAAGTCGCTCACCTCATCGAAGGGATTACCGCGGAGTCCCGCGGAGGCGCATCAGTCGCGCCGGCTGCGAGCGCGGTGGAGCGGGTTGGAGCGGCGGCGACCCAGGCGGCGGAGGAGCTTGTCGGTAACGCCATATTTGACGCGAGCGTCAACCGGTTCCGGAGTACGGTGACCGGCGGTTCAAGTCTCGGGAGGGACGGGAAGCGAGGTTCTCTTCCCCTTTGGGACTCGACCAGGGAGGGTCAAATGAGCGGATCGGAGGGGGAGCGGGTGCCGGACGAGTGGGTTGACTACCTAGTGGCGCAACCCGAAACCGGCATGGGCTACTGGGTCGTGTCTGTACGATTGAACGATGGGCGTTCCTTCGATCGAGTAGTGGTGAACAACGGGCTTATCACTCAGGTACATGGTCATGGGCAAGTGCCTTTTGAGCCAGAGGAGATCGTTGAGATGCGAGTGACCCACGACAAGTGGAAGTTCAATCCCTGAGGGCAAGATGAGTTGCCGCAAGGGGTGGGCCGCTCCCTCGTGGGCCCCGGTAAATGGGCCCCGCGGTAGCGCTTGCCATCGCGGTGGGTGGCGCGTGGCTGCTCAGCGCCGGCGTACCCGGGATCATCGTGGCGGTGTACGCCGCGGCGCCGAAGGCGGCGACCGTTCTGGAGTCCGTCACGAGCGACTTTACGGGCGGCCCGCTGGGCGCGAGCCCGGTGCCGCGGGTGGCGGCGGCGATCAGGGAGGCGGAGGGGCTTGCGGCGAGGGCGGGACCTAAGCTGCTCGCCGCTGGGGGTGACAAGAATGCGGCGGGTGTCATCCGGTCGTTCGTAACCACGGAGGAGCGAATCTTCTTCCGAGTTTTCACCGATCGCCCACAAGGCGGGTTCCTCACCGCTGTTCCGCCGCGCTCGCGGGCCTTTGCGCAGGAGGCCTTGGCGTTGCCCAAGGACAACACAGCTCGGTTCATCCAGGAAGTGCGGGTACCAGCTGGTGTGCGGCTGCAACGGTCCCGTGCAGCTGCGCTCAATGGCCGCAGAGGTGGTGCTGAGCAGTTCGAGATCCTCCCCGGTCAACGAGATGCCGAGATCATCTTCGGTCCCGGGGTGCCCTTCCCATGAGAGAAATGCGCGTGGCCGGCAAGCCTATTCGGTTCGACATGCGGCACGTGTGGTTGCCAGAGGAGGAGCGGGTTCTCTTCGAGGCGGATCCCGAGGCTGAGGTCAAAAAGGTCGAGACCAATAGCCAAGACAGGATCTTTGTCCTAGTACGCGGCCGGCTGTCCCAATCCAAGACGAACGTTGTGGCGATCGATGAACAAGGTACGGTGGTCTGGAAGGCCAAGGATCGCCCTACCGATTTCGATGATGAGCTGGTTGACTTTCTGTACCGCGAGCCATTGCTTCAGACTTGGTCATGGAATTACGTTTACGAATTCGATGGG
>JAUYMQ010000508.1 GCA_030698575.1 Deltaproteobacteria bacterium | reverse complement strand
GTTCACCTCGGTGAGCCAGTCGCCGATTACGTCGAGCCCCACAAACCAGAGGCCGAGCTGCTGGAAAGAGGGCTTCAGTGTCTCGCAGATCTCGCGGTCGCGGGGCGTCACCACAGCCTTGACCGCCTCGCCCCCCACGTGGATGTTCGAGCGAGCCTCGTTCGCCCGCGGCACGCGCAGGACTGCTCCGAGCGGCTCGCCGTCCAGTACGATCACCCGCTTGTCGCCCTGCCGCACTTCCGGCAGATACTTCTGCACCAGCACGTACTCCGTCCCCTCCTTCGTGCTCGTCTCGAGGAGGCTCGTGAGATTCGTGTCATCGCGCCGCAGATGAAACACGCCGCCGCCGCCGCAGCCGTCCAGGGGCTTGACGATCGCCTCGCCCCGAAGCTCGTCGAGGAACTCCAGGATCCGCCGTGCTTCCTTTGTGACCAAGCTCGGCGGCGTTACCTCCGTGAAGCGCAGCGCGAAGAGTTTCTCGTTGGCTTCCCGGAGCCCGTGCCCCGAGTTCATGACGAATGCGCCGCGCACGAGCGAGAGCAGGTGCGCGGCGTAGAAGTAGTCCATCGTGTACGGTGGGTCTTTCCGCATGAGGACGGCGTCGAGGGAGTCGAGCTGCAACTCCTTGGCCGGACCGAGCCTGTAAAAGTCTTCGGACCGCTCCAGCCGGATGGGCCAGAGCCTGGCCCACACCTTCCCGCCCTTCAGGTAGAGTTCCTCGGCCCGGGTGTAGAGCACCTCGTGCCCGCGCGCCTGCGCCTCGAGCATGAGAACGAACGTGGTGTCCTTGTCGATGTCGACCCGGTCGAGCGGGTCCATGATAACGGCGATGTGGAGCGACGTTGCGCTGGGCATTCCGCGATCCCGTCAGGCGGTGTCGGTGGCGATCTGCTCGATCTCGTGGCCCGCGGCGAGCACGGCCACCTGGGCGAGCACTCCATAAACGGTTCGCAGGCAGGTGTCCCGGTAGCACTGGTCGGATGGCGGGGCGGTGTCCTCGCCGCGGAAGCAGAGCCGAGCAAAGGTGGACCCGCTCTGATTCAGGTTCTCCCGCTCGCTCTTGCCGCAGTGCTGCCGGAAGAAGCCGCCGATGAGATCGAGGCCAATGAGGTACATCACCGGCTCTCCGGTGCATCCGTTGATGATGTCGGTCGAAGGAACGCCTTCCTGGATCAGCACATCGGTGACAGGCACGTTGCCCTTCCCCGCGCGCATCTTCTGCCGCATCTTGCGCTTCATGTTGACCAGTTCGTCCGCGCTCTCCACCGCGATCACACCCATGCCGTAGGTGCCGGTGTTGTGCTTGATGAAGACGTAGGGCGTCTCCTTGATTTGATGCTCCGTGTACTTCGCGCGAATCCGATCGATCACCGAGTTGGTCCGCGCGGCAAGTCGATCCAGCCCCTCGCCTGTCTGGAAATCCACCCCCTGCTCTAAATCGGTGATGGTGGTGAGCCACCACGGATCCAGATCGAGGATGGCGGCGAACTCGTCGGTCAGGCGGTGGAGCACGTCGAAGTAGACGTCTTTTCGGCGCTTGTGCCACCCCATCGCCACGGGCGGGGTCACGGGCTGCGAGATCCCCTCGAGGATTTTCGGGGGCCCGTCCGTGAGATCGTTGTTCAGCAGGATGAGATCAGGCTCGAAGCCGTTAGCCGCAAGAACGTCGCCTTCGCGCTGGAGCGCGTGCAAGGTGTGCTCGTCGCCCTGCGTGCCCCGGACTTCTACAGTGCGATCACGCGTCTCTGCGAGGAGTCCGAGGCGCACCTCGAAGCCTGCCGACGTGAGTATCTTTTCGATGGCGCCAATGTTGTCCACGTAGCCGGGATTGCGGGTGTGGGCCTCGGGAAGGACGAGGACTCGCCGTGCTCCCTTGAACCGTTGCTCGATGAACCGCCGCGCAGCGTCCACCTGGTGATCGAAGAACTTGCCGCAGAGCAGGTTGAAGCCCGCCGGGAAGAGGTTCGCGTCGACCACGCTAATCTTGTAGCCGGCGTTGCGGAGGTCCGTCGAAGCATAGAAGGGGATGCGCACGTCAGCCGAGCGGCCGTGAAGCCACTCGTCAATCTTGGTGCGGCGCTCGATGATGCGGGCTTCGATCTCGTGGATGCGGTCCAACGACATGGCAAACCCCTCTGCTGGTTCGTCACCGCCGCCCGAACGCCGCCCAACGCCCGCGAATGGTGAGTTCCGAAAGGTAATGTGTGGCGCCCTTAGATGCCACGCCGGGACGCCGGTTGCGCCGGCGCCGGACCCGCCGTCCGGCAAGGACAGACGGTTCCCCCGATGCCGGGCGTCGCTCGAGGGAATCGTAGCTTGCCCCCCGAGGGGAGTCAAACCATTGTCCTTCCTTGATTTTCTTGGCATCTGCCGGGGGGCCTGAGCTATAGTTCCTCGCTACGGCGGGGTTCCCACCCCCTCTCCTCGAAGGCCAATGCCCAGACGCCCCACAACCTCCCGTGAAAAGGGCCGCGCGCCCCAGGCCCGCCGGCCTCGCTGGCGCGTCACGTTCGGGCGCGTCGTGATCGGGCTGGCGATCCTCCTCGCCCTCCTCGGAGGCGCCTTCGTCTGGGGTCTCTACTACTACCTGACCTACGATCTGCCCAACATCACCTCGCTGAAGGACTACGCTGACACGGTTCCGCTCGTGACGACCGTACACGACGACAGCGGCGAGGTGATCGGCGAGTTTTACAAGGAGCGCAGGCGCCTGGTGCCGATCGAGCAGATGCCGCGAATGATGGTGAACGCATTCGTCGCGGCTGAGGATCAGCGGTTCTTCGAGCACGGGGGACTGGACTACTTTGGCATCGCGCGGGCCTTCATCACGAACCTGCGCGCCTCCGAGACGCGCCAGGGCGGCAGCACGCTCACCCAGCAGCTTGCCCGCACCTTCTTCCTCTCACGCGAGAAGAGCATCGTCCGCAAGCTCCGGGAGGCGATCCTCTCCACGAGGATGGAAGCGTTCCTGAGCAAGGAAGAGATCCTGAATCTCTACATGAACCAGATCTACCTGGGGCACGGGGCCTACGGCGTCGAGGCCGCGGCGGAAAATTACTTCGGGAAGACGGTTCACGAGCTGAACGTCGCCGAGATGGCTCTCATCGCGGCCATGCCGAAGGCGCCCAGCCGCCTGAACCCCTACCGAAATCCGACGGGCGCTGTGAATCGCCAGCGATACGTCATAGGCCGGATGCTCGACTCGGGATTCATCACTGAGGTCCAGGCCGAGAAAGCGCGGCGCAGGCGCCTGGTGGTGAACCCGCGGCCCAATCCGAATCTCGACGAGGCGCCTTACTTCACCGAAGTCGTACGCCAGTACATGGTGAAGGCCTACGGCGAGAAGGAGACCTTCGAAGGCGGTCTCAAGATCTACACCACGCTCAACCGTGCCGGCCAGGCAGCCGCGACGGCTGCCGTGGCAAGGGGGCTCAGGGAACTGGACAAGCGCCAGGGCTACCGCGGTGCGCTCAACAAGTTGGGGCCGTCCGGGATCCCCGAAATGCTCGTCCAGCTCGACGATAAGTGGAAGGCCCCGAAGGAAGGCGAATCGCTTCGCGGCGTGGTGACTTCGATCGCGCGTGACGGGCAGGGCTGCGAAGTGAGCCTCGGGACGAACCGCCGCGGAACGCTGGCGCTGGCCGACATGTCCTGGGCGCGACCGCCCAACCCGGAACGGGCGTCCTACCAGATCACCCGCGTGGACCAGGCCCTCGAGGTGGGCGACGTCATCCTGGTGAAGATCAAGGATAAGGATGAGAAGGGGGCGAAAGCCGACACGGTCCAGTTCGAACTCGATCAGGAGCCCCTCGTGCAGGCGGCGCTCGTTGCCCTGGAGCCGGTCACGGGACACATATACGCCTGGGTTGGCGGGAGCGACTTCCGCAAGACCCAGTTCGATCGCGTCATCCAGAGCCGGCGCCAGCCCGGCTCGGCTTTCAAACCCTTCGTCTATGCGACTGCGCTCGACCGCGGATTCGGGCCCACGACGATCCTGCTCGACTCGCCGGTGAGTTATCGGGATCTCGTTGGCACCGTCTGGTCGCCCAAGAACTAC
>JAUYMQ010000495.1 GCA_030698575.1 Deltaproteobacteria bacterium | reverse complement strand
GAGCCCGCCGGCTTGCCGTGCAGGGCGGCAAGGAGCGGGACCCATGCAAACCAGGCGAGCGGCCAGGCTCCCAGGGGGGGAAAGGAAAGGGCGACCAGGATCCCCGATGCGGCGCAGAGAAGCAGTTCGCGGCGGCTCATGGCTATCCGGATCGGCGGGGGGTCACCCCGAGCGCGGGAACAAGCGCGGCGGCACGGCGAAGCAGCCGCCGCTCCTCGGCCCGCATGGCGTTGCGCCGGGCGGCGTTGCCAACGTGATCATGCCCGAGGAGGTGGAGGACGCCGTGCACGAGCAGGTGGGCCACGATGCGGTCCGGGGAGGCGCGGCGGCGGCGCGCCATTCTGAGGGCGGTCTCGAGGCTCACCACGACGTCGCCAAGGAGCGCGCCGGCGCTTTCCGCGAAAGGTCCCTCGCGCATCGGGAAGGACAGGACGTCGGTGGCGCGGTCGCGCCCGAGCCAGCGGCTGTTGAGCGCACGGATGGCCTCGTCATCCACCCATGCCACGCTCAGCTCCGCCTCAGGACATCCCGAGTCGCTTAAGATCGTCCTCAGAAACTTCGTCACCGCGCTTCGGTCGATCCTTGCCACCTTCTGCTGATCGATCTGCCGGACCCTCATCTGCCTTCTTCTTGCGGGCCGCCTCCCCCTTGGCCACCGGTTCAGGATAAGCGATGCGGCCGTGGTAGATGGCGGTGAGCGTGTCGGTAAAGCTCCGGGCGATGTTGTTCAGATCCCGGAGCGTGAGATCGCATTCGTCGAGCTGGCCGTCGCGAAAGATGTTGTTGATGATCTTCTGGACGGCGCCCTGGATCCGGGCCCGATTGGGATCGGAGAGCGTGCGGAGGGCCGCCTCAGCCGAGTCGGCGAGCATGAGGATCGCGCACTCACGGCTCCGCGGCTTGGGGCCGGGATACCGGTAGTCCATCTCCTTCACCTCTTCCGTATCGGGATCGCTCGATTGAATGGCCTTATCGTAGAAGTACTTGATGAGGCTGGTGCCGTGGTGCTGCGGGATGGCGTCGATGATGATCTCGGGAAGCTTGTACTTCTTTCCGAGCTCGATGCCCTCCTTCACGTGGGCCTTCACGATGCGCGCGGACATCGACGGACTGAGCTTGTCGTGCTTGTTCTCGCCGGGCGGCATGTTCTCGACGAAGTAGTGCGGCTTCAGCGTCTTTCCGACGTCGTGGTAGTAGGCCGATACGCGGGCAAGCAACGGATTCGCGTTGATCTGCTCCGCTGCCGCCTCGACCAGGCTGGCCATAATCATGCTGTGGTGGAACGTGCCCGGCGCCTTTAACGCCAGCTCTTTCATCAGCGGATGATCGTTGTTCGACAGTTCGAGCAGTTTGAGCCCCGTCACCGTGCCCAGCGCCCACTCGACGAGCGGCGTGACCGCGGTCACGATGACCGCGGCGCCAAGCCCGCCGCCGAAACCCGTTACAAGACCCGCCACGACTTCGCGCTCGAGCAGCCGCCCGTCCATGAGCGCCCAGAGGGCCAGCAGGGCGGCGTTCATCAGCCCCACCTCGACCCCCGCGGTGAGAATGCGCGAGCGTGTCTGCACCTGCCCCACCGCATACGCGCCGACGAGGCTCGAGAGGAATGTCATGGAGGCGAAGAACAGGCTGCGCTCGACCATGATCCCGACGATCAGGCTGAGCAGGGCCGCGAACAGGACGGCGGTTTCGGAGTTGAGAACCATCCGCACCAGCATCGCCCCGGCGGCCACGGGAATCGCGTAGCGATAAGCGTCGGGTGGAATGAACGGAAACGCGCTTCCAACCGCTTCGGCGACGAACAGCAGGACGCGGCTCAGGACGATCATGCCGAGCAGCGTTCCGAGGAAGAAGACGGTCGAGCGGAGATCGCCGCGGAACTTCCGGATGCTGCTCTGCGCGAAGCGGAAGGTGGTGCCCAGCAGGAGAACGAAGAACAGCGTCAGCGCGCCGATGAGGGTCCCCAAGCTGCGGTTCAGGCTCTGATCGCGGATGGCCTGGAGGATCACCACGTGGCGCGCATCCACCGGATCACCGTCGCGGACGATGATCTCCCCCTTCTTGAGGATCATCGTCACGGGCTTGACGTTCTCGCGTGCCGCGTTCTTCCGCTCCTCGGTCTCGATGCGGTTGAGCGTGAGGTTGGGGCGGACGAGCGCCTGGGCGAGCGCCACCAGCGCCTTGAGGCGTTCCGGCGGGATGCTCGCGGCGTTCTCCGCCGCTCTCGTCTTCAGGTTCGCGCGCGCCTTCTCGAGATCGATGATGGCGCCCAGGTCGGACAGGACCTGCTCCTTCCGGGAGTCGACCTCGCGCACAATGATTCCCTTTCGGGATTCATCCTGGAGCAGTTCCTGGTTCGAGACGATGCGGCCAGCCATCGCCTGGGCGACCATGGCGCGCAACATACGCGCGTCCTCGGGATCGAAGCCTTGCCGCGCCAGAGGCTCTGTCCTGGCTGCAGGCATCGAGGTCCCCAGGATCTCGAGAAAGCGCTCACCCGCGGCCTCGGGCGGAGCGCTTCGCGCTCCCTCGAAAGCCGGTTCGATGCGCGACTCGAGCTCCAGGGACACACCCCGGTCGAGATCGTATACGGCGCGCACGTCGTCTTCGGCTTCGCCCCGCTTCTCCGTCGTGCTCGCAACGTCTTCGATGAGGAACTCCCCCGGCGACTTGATCGTCTGGGTCGCAACCTCACCGATCCCGGGCACGATTGTCAGGAAAGGGAGATTGGGCGCGACCAGGAAAGCGAGCAGCACACTGCTCACCAGTATGAGCAGCGCCTGAATCGTCGACGGCCGCCCGAGCGTCTCCGATGAGAGCAGGGGCCGCCCCGGGGAGGCGCTCGGGGCCTTCGGGCCCGGGCGGAAGCGCGCCAGAATTGCCGGCCACTTCATCAGTATCATGAGGGCTTCCCCGACGCGCGATCGTAGGCGCGGATGATCTCCTGGACGAGCCGGTGCCGGACCACGTCGAGCTCCGTGAAGTACACGAACTTGATCCCTTCCACGTCGGAAAGGATTTGACGCGCTTCGATGAGACCCGAGCGCTTCCCCTCGGGAAGATCGGTCTGCGTCACGTCGCCCGTGATGACCGCCTTGGAATTATACCCCAGGCGCGTGAGAAACATCTTCATCTGCTCCGACGTCGTGTTCTGCGCCTCATCCAGGATGACGAACGAGTCGTTCAGCGTATTGTGGGTAAGGAGAAAGTCATCCGTGACGTATAGCGAGTCGGTCGCCGCCACACGGATGCACGCTGTTTCCTCGAAACCCTTTGTCTCGACCGAGGTGATGAATCGCATGGGACGCCCGCCACCAGAGGCGACGTACCGCCTGGCTTTACGCTTCAGTCGGAACGGGGCAATCCCTTTGGGCAACCGAATGTCGACGATGTAAGCATCAGTACGGTGGATTACCGCGCGCCCTCTAGCGCGTCCCGGAGGTCGGCCGATCGCCGCTCGAGAACGCTGACGCGCAACCCCACCGAGAGATCGAACGAGAAAAACGACGTCCTCACAGAGCCTTGCCGAGGTCGTCGAATACTGCACGCGGCAGCTCCGTGCATCCTGCTGCGTGGGACCCCCGTCCGTGTCGAGCAGGCCCTGAAGAACCGCGAGCCGCACGTCCGGAGAATTCAAGAGGTACTGTTCCGGAATGAA
>JAUYMQ010000484.1 GCA_030698575.1 Deltaproteobacteria bacterium | reverse complement strand
GGCTGGCAATGGGATAGTGAACAAGGAAACGGTCGTTCCAGTAGTCGGAACCGGTGAAATCCCCTGCAATGCGGGTGCAGGCGACGAGCAGTTCGACCGGCGCGGAAATCAGCCGTTTCAGGGAGCCGGCGGACAAGCCGTTGTCGAGGGCGGCGTTGAAGATGCGGCTCATGTTGAAAATCGAGCCGCCGTTCGCCCGGCGCGCCTCGCGGCGAAGATCAAACATCGGCTCCGAGGCCAGTTCGATCCAGTTGTCGATGAGGAGATCGAAGTTGCACGCAACGTAAGCGGCGCCGTTGCAGGCGCCCGCTGATGAGCCGCTCACGATGTCAGGGAAGATGCCGCGGCGCCCGAACGTTTCGAGAATCCCCGCCACATAGGCGCCCCGCCAGCTCGAAGCCTCCAGGCTGATTCCGATCCTTGCCAAGATTCTTTCTCCGCCCCCCGACCACTTCCGCCGCCGGCCTCCCGCCGACGACGCCGCGGCTCAGTTGCTCGCCGCTTCAGCTGAGGGCGGGATCAGAATTTCGATCTCCCGTGTCAGCCCTTCCTTCATGAACGTCACGAGATCCGCCTTCTCCTCCGGCGTCAGGCCGAGCGGCTGCATGAGCGGATCGAGGTTCTTGTTGGCCACGCCGCCCTTGTCGTAAAGCTCGACTATCGACTCGAGCGTCGTTTCGCTGCCGTCGTGCATGTAGGGACCGGTCACCGACACGTTGCGGAGCGTGGGCGTCTTGAACTTCCCCCAGTCCTTTTCGTTCTTCGTCACATCCATCCGCCCTGCGTCCGCTTTGTCGCCCTCCGAAGCTACACCCAGATTGTGGAACACATTGTCGGTGAAAAGCGGCGCCATGTGGCAGAGCAGGCAGCGGCCCTTGCCCTCGAAGACCGCGAGCCCTCGCTGCGCGCCCTCGGAAAGAGCGTTATTGTCGCCGGCCCTGAAGCGATCGAAGGGCGCGTCGCCCGTCAGGATGGTCCGTTCGAAGGCCGCGATGGCCTGCACCACCCAGTTCTCGTTGATCTTGCGATTGTCGAATGCCTTCACGAAGAGAGGTTTGTAGTCGGGAATCGCGTTCACGGTTGCGATCATCTCGTGAAGCGGCTGACCCATCTCGATGGGGTTCTCGATGGGCCCCATGGCCTGCTCCTCGAGGGACTTGGCCCGTCCGTCCCAGAAAGTCTCGTTCTGGTAGGCGGCGTTGTAGACCGTCGGGGAGTTCCTGCCCCCGAGCTGCCCCCCGATACCGGCTGCGAAGCGCTGGGCGTTGGAGAAACCCGTGGCCGGATGGTGGCAGCTTGCGCAGGAAACCGTACCGTCTTTGGAGAGCCGCTTGTCGAAGTAGAGCAGCCGGCCGAGTTCGACCTTCTCGACGCTGATCCCGTTGTAGGCCGGATCCGGAACGGGCGGGAGGCCGCGCGGCGGCGATTTCCAGAGATCGGGGCGCCAGACCAGCTTGCCGTCGGCATTGATCTCGGCCATCGGGGGCGAAGCCTCGACCGGCTCGCCCACAGCCAACGACACGGCTTCGGGCGCGGCGGGGGGCGCCGGCTCGCTATCCCCGGCATCCGCGGCCGGAGGCGCGGGCGGCTCAGCGGGACCGCCGCAGCCTGTCGTCGCCTGCAGGACAAAGAGTGCAAGAACCAGCAGCGTCAGCATGCCGGGGGCGCGCTTCATTCCGTCTCCTCCATCGCCGACGGGCCATCGGGCCCGGCCGCTCCTGCGCATTTTCGACAGCTTCGCCCGGCCTGTCAATACAGCGGCGGCGCTTCCTCTTCCGCTGCGGCGCCCGGAGAGGACAGAGGATGGCCCGGAAGACGCTCCGACTCGTCCGGCGCCGTGCTCTCTTGCGTGCTCTCCGGCGTGCTCTCAAACGACGCCCCTTCATCCCACGCCCCGGAACTTCCCGGCGGTTCGGGCCCGCCGCCTTTGCGGAGATCGGCAGGACCGGGACGCCTGCGCGGCTCGGTCCCCAAACCGACAAGCTCGCGGTCCTGGGGATCGAAGGGCGGCGCGTAGACGACGAGGGCGACGGCCGGATTGTCGCCGTCATTCTCGAAACTATGCACCCTTCCCCGCGGAATGAAAATGACTGCGCCCGGCCTGACCTTCTTCTTTTCCTTGCCGATGGTCATCGTCCCTTCCCCCTCGAGGATGACGACCGTCGAGTCATGGCGAAGGTGTCGGTGCGGAAGCTCACGAGAGCGCACGATGACGAAATGGTTCGACAGGGCGTCGCTGCGCCCCGCGTCGACGATTCGCACGATCTCTCCCCGCCGCGGCTGATTCGTCCGCGCGATGGTCCGCCAGTCCTGGAACGCGAGCGTGCCGGAGTAGCTCCCCACGATCGTCGAGTCTGTGGTGGCGCAGCCCAGGACGAGCAGGCCGAGGACGAGAACGGCCGCGGCGGCCGTGGACAAAACGGAGTGTCGCGTTGACAAAGCCCCCCCCTGGTCACTTACCGCAGATTGCTCGGCGGCGTCATGCCATCGATGCGATTGGTGCCGGCCTGCTCGAAGGGCGGTGAGAAGACCGCCAGAGCCAGGCTCGGCTTCTTTCCATTGTTGACGTACTCGAAGGGATCGCCGGCGGGAACAAAAACCACCGCGCCCTTCTTGACCTTCATCGTCTCTCCCTTCACGGTCGCGATTCCCTTCCCCTTCAGGATGGTGAAGGTGAGATCGTGGTCGGCATTCACCTGCGACGCGAGGGCGCTCGGGATCACGAACAGGTGGGATGACTGCGAGCGCGACGCCCCGAGGTTCAGGATGTTGACTCCCGGCTCCTTCGCGTAAGCCAGCGCCAGGCTGTTCCAGTCGCGCACCATCGGCCCACCGGCCAGGTTGCCGAGCATCCGGTCCTCGTACTTCGTGCAGGCCGAACCGGTCAAAACCAGCGCCGAGGCCACAAGGATACCCGCAGCTTTCACGAGAACGTGTCGTTTCATCGTGAACTCCTTCTCACCAGTTCCCTCCGGAGCTTCGAGGGTCCGTATTCTAAGGGGCCTCCGGCGGCGTGGCAATCGGGCTCGGAGGCCCGCCGTCCGCCTCCGGTGCGGCCAGGATGTCGAATTCCACCCGTACCCAGTCCTTCACGCGCAGGAATCCCATGAACCGGGGGGGATCGACGCCGAATTCGGTGAGCGTGAAGACGGCGGAGCCCGTCGCATGCAGCGCCGCCCCTTGCCGGGTCGCCTCGACGTCGAACGCCGCCGGCCGCGCCACCCCGCGCACCGTCAGGTTGCCAGTCACCACGCCGCGCCAGGGCGCGCCTTCGGGGGCCGCTTCGCCGGCTGGCTCGAAGCGCGTCGCCTCGAACAGGATTTCCGGATGGTGATCGGCGTCGAGGGCTCCGCGCATGTTCCGATCGATGAGCCGGTTGCCGGCGTGAAGGGAGGCAACTTGCAGGCGAGCGACGCCTTCCTGAGCGTCCAGGAGCGCGCCGCCGCGAACCTGAACACCCCCTTCGACGGCGCGCGACCGCCCCTCGACTCCGTGCCGGGGCGCATCGAGAAAGAACCGGACCTCGCTCCGGGACGAATCGATCACGAGCGCGTCACGGCCCTCCCCCTCCGCCCCCGCGGCGGCAGGCAGAGCAAGGAGCAGGATCAGGGCGTGGCGAATGCGGGTCTTGCGGGCGGTGTCTCGTCTCATCGCGGCTCCGGAACTGATGGGGTATATTCCCCCGTCCTGCGCGGGCGCCCCATTCTGCCACGGCGGCTTGCCTCGCGTCCCGTCCAACAAGTCAATAAGTCAAGCCTGACCCCGGTTTTCGAAGGAGGGCCCGTGCCCCGGAACGATTACAGCAAGGATCTTGAAGTCGCGGTCGCCGCGGCCCGGGCGGCCGGCAAGGTCATCATGAGCTACTTCAAGTCGAGCTACCAGGTCCGAGACAAGGGCGGAACGCCGGGTGAGGACAATCCCGTCACTTCCGCGGATCTCGCCGCCAACGGGGTATTGAAGGAGCAGCTCCTGAACGCCTATCCGGACGACGGCTGGCTCTCGGAGGAAACGGCCGACTCGCGGGATCGCCTGGAGAAGCGGCGCGTCTGGGTGGTCGATCCGATTGACGGAACGAAGGAGTTCATTCTCGGCATCCCCCAGTTCTGCGTCTCTGTCGGCCTCTCCGTGGACGGCGAGGCCGCGCTGGGCGTGCTCTACAATCCCGCACGCGACGAGATGATCGCGGGCGCGGCCGGCATCGCCCCCACGCTGAACGATCGCCCCGCGCTGCCCACCGATACCGCGACGCTCTCCGAGGCCGTCTGCCTCGCCAGCCGGACCGAATGCGAGAAGGGATGGTTCGATCGCTTCACGCGCGACGGTCACTTCTCGAAGGTCGAGCCGATCGGCAGCGTGGCGTACAAGCTGGGGCTCATCGCGGCGGGAGCCGGCGACATCACCTTCAGCCTCACCCCCAAGAACGAATGGGACATCGCTGGAGGCGCGGGGATTCTCGCCGCGGGCAACCTGCCGCTCACGGATCGCAACGGGGCCCCCATCCGCTTCAACCGGCCCGACACGCTGCTCGAGGGATGCATCACGTCGAACCGGAAACTTATCTCCCCGCTGCTCGAGCTGCTTGCG
>JAUYMQ010000483.1 GCA_030698575.1 Deltaproteobacteria bacterium | reverse complement strand
GCGGAGACCAGAAGCGCCCTCGCGGCGCAGTTCGGCATCTGCGTTTCCCAAGTGGACAATATCATCCTTCGCAGGCACTGGAAGCACCTACCCTAAAATTTTTTGGACATCTGATCTAGCATCTGCTAGTCTACGCAACCCAGTTTGCTAATTCACAGGAGCAACAGAGCATGGAGTGGTTCATTGCGGAGTGGCCGGATGGTGACTGGTGCGGCTGGGACGCGCGCCACCTCATGAGGCACAAGAGTGACGACTACATCCGGGCGCGCGTCCTCTCGTGGGACGAGGGTTACGTCCCGATGCTGACTATCCCTACGCCCGAGGTGATCTACGTGAGCGTCTTCGGCGTCGCAAGGTTCTGGCTGTGAGAGAGACCGGCCGCTACGGCGTCGAGGCCCGCCTGAAGAAGCAGGTCGCGCTCGCTGGCGGAGCCACGCGCAAGTTCGTATCCCCCGGCCGGCCCAACGTTCCGGACCAGATTGTGATCTGGCCACGAGTCGTTCTCGTGACGCCGCGCGTCGAGCGCATCGAGGCCGAGATCCACTTCGTCGAAACGAAAGCACCAGGTAAGAGCGCTCGTGGCGGACAGAAGCGAGAGCACAAACGCCTCCGGAAGCTAGGGTGCCAGGTCTTCGTCCTCGATACGAAGGAAAGGATCGACGCGTACATAGAGGCGAACCGATGAATCCCGGGTTCTATTCGCTGCAGATGAACATCACCGGCGGGGTCGATGCGTCCGAGTTCGCGTTTCATGCGGGCCGCTTCTGGCGGGTGTCGGCTGCGCTGTACGTGGTGGACGTCCTCCTAAACCTGTTCGTGCTGGCGAACGAGGAGAACCAGTGACCCCCGCCGAGCTCGTGATCGTGCTCTTTGCCTTCTTCGCCGTCTATTGGATGACGCGTTGACCCCCCGCCCCTACAGCCCGCGTGAGTACCAGCCGCTGGGCACCGACCACATATCGGAGCACCGTCGCTGCGCCCTCTGGGCCGGCATGGGGATGGGTAAGGGCGTGATGGCGCTGACCGCGCTCTCGCAGCTCGAGCTCACGGAGGAGGTCTGGCCGGCGCTCGCGATCGGGCCGCTGCGCGTCGCCCGCGATGTCTGGACGAGGGAACCCCAGAAGTGGGACCACCTCGCCCACATCCACACCTCCGCGGTGATCGGGGACGAGGACGCGCGCCGCCGGGCGCTAAAGGTCGAGGCACCGCTTTACTCGATTAACTACGAAAATTTGGAGTGGTTAATCGAGTATGTCGGGACCGATCGGTGGCCCTTCAGGACGATTATCGCTGACGAGTCCCGGAAGCTGCAGGGGTACCGCGGCAGCTACCGGACGCATCCGAAGAGCGGCAAGGTGTTCCTCCAGGGCGCAGGCGGCACGCGGGCCCGCGCCCTCGCAAAGGTAGCCCACGAGCGCACGAGCCGCTTCATCGAGCTCACTGGCCGGCCGGCGCCGAATGGACTCACCGACCTGTGGGCCCAGGCCTGGTTCCTCGATCGTGGCGAGCGCCTCGGGCGTACGTACGAGGGCTTCGTTAGGCGCTGGTTCCGGCCGAAGTACGACGGCTATGGGGTCGAGCCCCTGCAGGGGGCCGAGGCCGAGATCCATGCGCGCCTGAAGGACGTCTGTTTGACCCTTGACCCGAAAGACTGGTTCGATCTTCGGGAGCCGATCGTGAACGACGTCTATGTGGAGCTCCCGCCCGCGGCACGCAAGCTCTATCGGGAGATGGAAAAAGATCTCTTCATCCAGCTCGAGGGGGCGACCGTCGAAGCCTTCGGGGCGGCCGCGAAGTCCCAGAAGTGCCTGCAGCTCGCGAATGGCGCCGTCTACATCGACCCAGAGGCCGCTGATGATCGCGACCCGCGCGCGAAGAAGTGGAAGGCCGTGCATGACGCGAAGATCGAGGCCCTTGAGTCGGTGATCTCCGAGCATGACGGGAGCCCGATGATGATCGTCTACTCATTCCGGAGCGACCTCGCGCGGATCAAGAAACTTCTCCCGAAGGCGATCGACCTGAGCGAGCAGGCGAACGAGCTCGCGTTTAAACGGGGCGGCATCGACTACGGCATCTGCCACCCGGACTCGCTCGGACATGGCGTCGATGGCATGCAGCAGGTCTGCTACACGATCACGCACTTTGGTCACGGGTGGTCGCTCGATAGCTATGACCAGATCAACGAGCGCATCGGCCCCGTGCGCCAGATCCAGGCCGGCTTCGACCGCGCCGTCCGCATCAACCACATTCTCGCGCGCGACACCCTCGATGAAGACGTCATGGAGCGGCGCGTGAGCAAGAGAAGCGTGCAGGACATTTTACTGGCGGCGATGAACAGGAGAAGGCGATGATCAGCTGGAACGGTATCGGGCAGCCGACAACGAACTTGGACAAAAAGGTGCGGGTCCGCCTCCGGGACGGCGGCGAGATAGAGTCCAGGGTGGGTGATTTTGACTGGACCCACGGCGAGAGTAGCGGTGACATCGTCGCGTACGACTTCGGCCCGATCCCGGGCGGCAGCCCGGTGTGGGATGCCGATGATCAGTCGACGGGTGTACCGCCGCTGTGGCCGGCCGGGGGTAGAACAACGATCGCGTACGAGCCCGGCAACCACGACGGCAACCACGATACCGGCGTCGCGAAGATCCATTTGCCGCCCGGATTCGCCCGGGCGCGGGATGCCGACGATCAGTCGGTCAGCGAGTCCCGGCGGCGCAAAGAGATGCCCTTGGCGCGCGGCTGCATGGACTACTTCCCCGACGCGTTGCTCGCGGTGGCGGAGCTCTCCTTCCTCGCCAACGAGAAGCACAACCCCGGCGAACCCATGCACTGGTCGAAGGGCAAGAGCAACGACCACGCGGACTGCTGCGCGCGGCACCTGCTAGATCGCGGGACGTGGATCGAGGGGGAGTATGCGAGGCGCGTACGCCACAGCACGGCGGCGGCGTGGCGTGCGCTCGCCAACCTCCAGACGGAGATAGAGGAATCCGCATGATCGACACCTCTCCTTGGTCGAAGTACGAGGAGTACGCGCCAAGAACGCCCGCGCGCAAAGGCCGCTGGATGCAGACCGTCAGCGGCCGCCCGTACTGGCCCTCCGACCCGCGGCCCGAGGACATCTTCATCGAGGATGTAGCGCACCACCTCGCGATGCTGTGCCGGTACACGGGCGCCTGCCGCGACCACTACAGCGTCGCGGAGCACAGCTACCACATCTCATACCTGGTGCCACGGCCGTTTGCGTTCCAAGGCCTGATGCACGACGGGCCGGAGTACGTCCTGAACGACGTGAACCGGCCGGCGAAGGAAGACCTCCCTGACTACCGGGCGCTCGAGGACCTGAACTGGCGCGCGTTCGCTCGCCGCTTCGGGCTCCCGTACGAGCTCGATTCGTCGGTCAAGAAGATGGACATCGCCATCTGCTTCGCAGAGAAGGCGGCGGTTATGAACCCGTCGCACCTGCCTTGGGGTGACTGGGGCGTGACCGAGGTGCCGAAGGTGAAGATCGAGTGCTGGGACTGGCGGGCCGCCGAGAAGAAGTTCCTCGAACGTTTCTACGAATTGACCTGGGGGAAGACCGATGGATGACGTCGACGAAGCGACGGAGCGCAACCAGCGCCGCATCGATGAGGGAATCGCGCGGGCGCGCGCGAGGCCGCTCGCCGCGGGCTACCCTGGCGTGTGCTCCCTCTGCGGGGAAGAGAGCGCGCGCCTCGTGCTCGATGCCTGTGCCCCGTGCCGCGACAAGAGGGGGCTGGAATGATCGATTTCATGGA
>JAUYMQ010000474.1 GCA_030698575.1 Deltaproteobacteria bacterium | reverse complement strand
CTGGAGCAAAGCCTACAACTTGCGCGCTGGACTCTGCGAGGTGAAATCATTCGCGCTGCATCCGGCTTAATTGCAGCGCAACAGCCCAGGGTGCAGTCGCCGCTTCGGCAGCGATGCGCCGCTACGGTCGCGGGAGCGGTCCTCGAATCGACGGGTTCGACTTTCGTGGATGCTTGCGGGGAGGTCGTAGCGGCCCAGCGCGTCATGGTTGAGGGTTCCGGCGCGGGAGGACCGGCAACCGTCAAACGACCAGGGGAACTGTTTCTCGATCTCGGTGGTGCGGCGAACGTAGACAAGAAGACGATCCAGAGGTGGCTTCCGCTGAGGGCAACAAAGATCTCCATCATTCAGCCTGACGGTAAGCAACCCTTTGCAATCGTTAAATTCGACTCAGAGGACGGGGCGGCGAAGGCGTTGCAGCATCTGCGAGCAAGAGGGAGGCGAGCGAGGAAGTGGAGGAAGTAGCGGACGTCGGTAGTTCAGCCCCGACGGAGGATAACCACGGTCGAAATCGGTAAGGTCAGTGAGAACTCAATCGAATTGAACGGGGTGGCTCGGGCGCAGAGATCCAGCAATTCTTGGAGGGAATAACAGCGGCCACCACCTGTTGTGAGAGCAAAGTGCAGCCCAAGCACCCCGGCTGCGAGAGCTTGCGTGCCTGCCCCGTCAAGGAGGTACTCGTGGATGAGCAAGCTGCCGTCCGATGCTAGATTCCGCGCGCAACGGCGGAGGATCTCCGCGTCAGTCCGCGCGGAGTAGTGATGAAGCACGTTGCTGATCCATACCGCATCGAACGGCTCCTCGCTCGGTAGAGACAGTCGCCGAAGATCTGCTGCCTGCCAGCGTAGACTGCTCCGTCGCTGCCTGGCCGGCAGGTCGATAACGTACTGTTGGTCTACACAAAGAACATCCCTCGCAATGCCACGATCGATCATCGCGGCAGCGTAGTCGCCGGTTCCCGCTCCAAGGTCAAGAACTCGTCCAAACTGTACCCGACGGGCACTGAGCGCCTCGAAGAGTTGCGGGGCATTGCGGAGGGCGAGTTTGCGGATGCCGTTGAAGTAGTGGGTCGCCGCATCGGTGGTGCCATGGAAGAGCTTCTGGTTTTGTGGGATCGACTGCGCTGGCCGCCGCCCCGTACGTACTGCCGATTCCCAGATAGGGACGGCACCCGAAAACTCGAGGATCGCTCCCAAGTCGAATTGGTCCGCAAGGGCTGCGCACGGACGATCAGGGGCTGTGAGGAGTTTCTCGGCCGCTAATCCCGAGGCGGCTTCCATTGCGTGAACGGCCCTCTCCACTACGCGTCGCCATTCCGGTCGGACGCGAGCATTCCGGCGCATGCGGTCCCAGATTGCGAGTACCAGCCGGTACGCATGACCGGCCGGGGCCTCCCGGAGGCGTGAGGACCTTGACTGGCTAGCCCCCGAAGGGTTTCGGCGGCGACTTGAATGTGTACCATTCATTCGAAAAACCATGTGGATCTAGGATCGGTGTGCCGGCCTGTGTGAGGACCTGTGACAGATTCACCATCGCGATTACCGAAGGCTTCCGCACCATGAAGTCCCTGTTTACAGTCCTGGGGCACCGCGCTGACCACGATCGCCCGGCTTCTGAAACCTAGCCGCTCGAAGCCCATTGCCGAAGGCCGCACAAGCTCCCGATGGCAGCGTGATTCAGAATTCACCACGCACAGCTATATGAGGCCCGATATCAGCCTGAGTATCAATTCGCCATCCACATGAGAGTGCTCGAGAAGCGGGTCGAAAGGTGGAGCCAGTCTCGCGCAGACACCGAATATGACGGCTCCAATCGGCCTTGCGCCGTGTCGCCTGCCAGATCAGTCCAGGAACCATGCCATCCGAGGATCCGCTTCGGGCTGGGCAGCCGGGTCGTGGAGGTTCCCAACAGCAAGCTCGAGTAATGTGTGAAGGTTGGGCTTTGCCATCCAGGCGAGCAACCCATTCGGGTCATTGGGGGCGCCGAGGGAGTCCGCGAGTAGGTCTGCGTCGAGGCTTTCCTCCATTCTTTCGGAGAGGATGGCGAGCATCGCCTTGGCGCCCGCCGGATCGTCGAAGTACCGCCGAGCGTTGAAGGTAGTAGGACCTGCCCCGGACTTCACCGAGAGAGCCGTTTGCGTCATCCGCTCGGTGACAGCCTGAAGAGCCTGGACCGAGCGCCCGAAGGAGTCGTCGTCGGTGTAGGACCGTCGATATACCTCGCGTCGGAGGACGCCGCCAAGCTGGCCTTTGCGCCGGACTCCGCGGAAGACCTTCTCCATCTCCTGCGCCGCGAACGTGCGCCAGTCGTCGTCGTTCATTCCTTGCCATAGCTCGATGTTCTTCGCAATTGCATCTTTAATCAAGGGCAGTTGCCAGCCGTCGCCGAGGCTTTGCAGTCGCGCGTTCTGTAGTTCACGATTTTTCTCGCACCAGTCCTCTTGTGCCAATGACGCATTGCGGGCCAGGGCTTTCTCGTTGGAGGGGTCGGCCAGTTCACCTGCGAAGGGGAACGCAGGCTGTCCCGATCGGAACGGGTCGCTTCGGAGTTCGGCCGCGCCAGGAAGCAAGCGCTCCGCTTCAGCGAGCGCCGCCTCGGTTTCTAGCGCGACAACGCTGGCCTGGTCACCGTCGAAGTCGGCGTTGAGCGCACGCAAGATTCCTAACGATAGTCCGAACACATGGGGCTCATTCGAAGGGTCTACAACAGGGCGCAGAGCGAGTAATCCTTGGCGGTGGAGGGTCGGGTTACGGTTCACGAGTACGAGGCTGCGGTTGGTGTCAGGGAGTCCCTCGAACAGTTGATCCGCCATCCAGGGCGGGATTGCCACCTGGTCGATGCGCAGGTCTGGCCGGGGCACGATGACCGCTCGTGCCGAACGTGTGAGTCTTCTGCCGAGGATCTCTCGACGCAGGAACCCCCCGGCTCCCTGCCTGTCCTGGAACATCAGCCGGATGCACTTGCCAACCGCTTGATCGATCTCGTCTTGTTTCGACCATGGCCAAGCGAGTTTAGTCATGAGCCGCCAGTACGCTTGCGTGAGTTCGTGACGTTCCGACGGACTCGAGGGGCGGAGCCACGGCGGCAGAATGTAGATTTGGTCGAGCTCGATAAAGCGAGGGATCAAGCGCTCGTCTCCACCGTTCATTCGCTTCTCGAGGACAATCCTGACCTTCCCGCCCAGGGCTTGCGTCACGCTCCTCTCTTCAAAGTCGGGTGGAATCGGCCAGTCCTCGTCGAGGGCAGCCCTCACCCTCCTTCCGAGGGGTAGCTCCCCAAGCCCGCCATTCTCATAGAAGTATTTCGCGTCCTCCAGCTTCTCGCGAGGGTCGCCACGCAATTTCCACTTCGGCTCGATCTTGAAGACACCGGGAGGTTCCCTATTTGCTACGAAGCAGCCGCCTTGAATCTGGACGCCGGCGACCGCGAGGAAGCGGTTCAGCGCTCTCGTCGCAAGCTTGTGATGTCCACCGGGCTTGATCCTCTCCTCCCATGCCAACCATGGCGCAGTCGAGCGCTCGACCGAGAGCAGCTCCTTCGCGATCGCCGCGGCGCCGTGCGCCATCAGCCCCCAAAACTCCATCTCACCGTATCGCTGGCCGTGGTGGAGGTGCTCGTTCCCCATTCGCTCGGGACCCCGGACGCGGCAGCGCTCGGGCAAGTCTGCGTCTTGAGGCTGCCGCATGACGAAGATCGTCCCTGCACGCGGGAGGTCCGTGGCACCAGGCGACACGGCTTCTCGAAGCTGCCCCATGGCGCCGCGGCGGACGATACTCAGCGGGGAGAGTACGATCTCGGCGGAGTGCTCATCCGCAGGCGGCATCTCCCCATCCGGAAGTATGCGGCTGACGACACCCTTGATGCCGTGTCGCGTAGACAGTTTGTCGCCGACGCGCACTGGGGCACTGCGTTCGATCTCGAACGTTATCATCTCGCGCCATTTTGGCGTACGAAGCGCTTGTCGTGTCAGTTTGCAGAGTTGGCCGTCGAAGGGGGCGGAGGCTGCTGGAAGAGCGACCTCGATCCACCCGTCATCGGCGCCGAGATCCTTCGCATCGTGACGGCGCAGCCCGAGAGCGTACGCATCGATGTACGCCCGTGCGAGGGCCTGCTGGTGCTTGATGGGGATTGGCGCGTCCGAAGGCTCCGCGATCTCCACACGCGACGCAACTGACGGCACGAGCACGCGGATCTGCCGCACAGTCCGAGAGCAGAGCTTGTTAGCCGCGGACTCCGACAGCACGACAGCGTCTTCATGCGTCCAGCCGCCGAGCATCCTGAAGGAGGCCCGCAGGTTTCTTCCCTCGGGAAGCCACCCCCCCAGCTTGTCAGGTTCGCTGGGTCGATCGGGATCGATGAGCGGCACACCGCGGGACTGGAGCGACGCGCCGAGCATGAGGCGACGCGGTGCATCGTGGTGGCGGTGTGGGATGAGAGCCGAAGACGGGCCCCAACCAGTCGCCATTTCGCCAGACACGAGCCGGCCATGGTCGTCAATCCCCCATCCCTCGCATAGGTAACGGGTAAGCCCGGCCCGCGCGTTCTCAGGCGTATGAACTGGATCGATACCATCGATGATCGAGACGCGTAGCTCGTCGGGGAACCAACGGGGCCTGCGGGTCCACTTAAGTACCCCCTTTCGAACATACATACGTACCGTCTCGACACGCCGATCCAGGATTTCGATGCGATCCCGAATGGCTTCATCAAGCGGCACGAGCCAGGCCCCGAGGTATTTATGGACCGATGCGAGGAAGGTTTCGTCCCCGGGAGAGCACCCGAGCATGCCCAGGATGCATTCGAGAAGCTGGTCGGCGCGCAAGAATCGCAGGTATCCGAGGCCACCGTCCATGGATTGGGCGAGCTTGCGCGCTTGGTGGATGTTCTTCAGCTGCCTCGACTGCCACGCGAGAGGCCATGTTTCGCTCCGGTCCGCGATTCGTCGCAACTCGGCGGCGGTCGAACTTGTAAGCTTGATCCAGCTATCTGGTTGCCACGATGGGATCTCGGGCACGCCGTCACTGTCACTCGAATCGGCCTTCCAGTATGCGCGGAGATACGGCAGCAGGCAGGGTATGCTCCCGCGCCAGAAGATTCCGCGGTCATCCGGAAGCGGAAGCCGGGCCAACACTTTCTTGCCGCGTCTTTTCACCGGGAACTCAAGGCCTGCGAGCCCTCGTTGCTCGGCCCACTTCCGGTAAAGTTCGGCGTTAATCACGGCTCGAGTCCTCCCTGCCTCCCGTCCTTGGGCTCCTTCCTCCGCTGCGTATCTTCAAAGGCGTCCCAGTCGGCGGAGGACCAGGTTTCGCCGCTCGGCATTGCCTCAGGGCGCTGTGCCGCAAGCCTGAGTGCAGCGCCCCGAGTGGTGCGCTTTATTATGCTGTTTGGTTCGATGAGATCCCCAGGGGTCACTTTATCGCCGTTCGGCAATTCGACGGCGAATGCCTTCACCACGTCAGCGAATTCCTGGACGAGCGCGGCCCTGTGGCTCTCGGGCACCAACACCGCGAGATCGAAATCTGCCCCGATTCCCGGGATCTGACGCCAGTCTCCAGGGTCGTTCGGGGTATACCCCGTGTTCTGGAGATGCCGCGCGATGGCTTGGGCGACGGCTTGTTCAAGGGCCTCGCGCTTTACGTTCCTTCGACGCTTCTTGTGAACCACGAAGCTCCCGTCGATCTGGTAACGGACCTGGGGGCGTTTGGCGATATCGATGAGGGCCTGCGGCGTTACAACATCGCGACTTGGCAACTCGATCGCGAAGTCCTTGAGCACGTTGCCTACGGCGTGGATCCGGCTTGCGGTCAACTGTCTTCTGTGTGTCCCCGGGATCAAGGCGGCGAGTTCGTCGTCGCTGCCTATAGAAGGGATGCGGCACCAGTCTCCTATTTGCACGAGGCGGACGCCTGTCCGCCAGAGGTGCACCGCGATCGCCTCCGCAACGGCGTGCTCGAGATCCTCGCTCTTTGATCGCTCTCGGTAGAGGGGATGGACGGTCAGGTCGCCGTCGATCCGGTAGCGCAAGGGGGGACGCAGGCGCTTGGGAATCTGGTGCATTAGCGGCAACTTTCCCTTCCAAGGCAGCTCGAAGCTGCTTCCTGGCGGCTCATCTTCGACAAACTCCGTGCTGTCTCCCTTGTCTTCGAGTTGAGGAGGTTCCAAGGGATCGCGATCAACATGCTGGTCGCTCTCACCCTCGCATTCCTCCCTGGCCGTCATCAGTTCCTGGCCAACCTTGATGTTGACTGCGGCCTCGGGGCTTACTTTAATTCCAGGCGGCCCGATCGATACTTTACTCATGGGGTTCCTCCAAGGCCCTACGGCGCTTGGCTGGGTGATCGCAAAGCCCGCTAGCATCCTCTGTCGAACTCACGCGGTATAGCATGACGTCCTGTTGAGCACGATGGACACATCTGTTCGCGATTAACGGATGCGGTGCCGGCATCGTCAATTCTGGGAACAGACTACTTTCGTCCTCCAGGGACATTGTGTCAACTCCGGGCACTACCCGCTCCGTCGCTTCGCCAGAGCCCTACGCACCTCGCGCTCGGTCGCGGGGTCCAGCCCCTCGCCGGCGTGCCGCGCCAGGTAGCCTTCTGGGTTCGAACGGATCTCGAAATCTTCCAGCTCGCGAGTTCGCTCGGGATTGAAGTCCGGCAGATGGCGTGCCGCGTCGCGAGTTACGATCCGCTCGAGCCGCGCGACCCGATCCTCAGGGCGCGACCCGCGCTCAGGGTGTTCGCGATGCTCGCGGAGAAGGCGGTCCACCTCGGTGCGGACATAATTGCGCCGCCATTCCTTTCCGTCGGGGGTTTCGTCTGTCCGGTCGCTCATTATTCTACCTCCTCGTTTCGGAGCTGGCGGTCAGGGGATCGATAATCCGAAGGACCCACACTAATGCGTTTGCTCATTGGTTTCCTGCACGGCAGGCGGTGTGTTAGGAAATAGGACGACTGGATTGCAGACGCCGTGAAACAGACATCGCATATGATCCATTTTGTGGAAAGACACAACATATAGTGCCCATGGTTCGGCCCGCAGCCGTTGTCCAACACTAGCGTCCGTCCTTATGATTGTGAGTGGCCCCATGCGGGTCCCTTCGTTGAGCTTGGGAGTCTCGATGGCGGCCGCGGGACGTCGCTCGGGGCCGCTTGGTTCGACCGATACTGGCTCGACGGCGAACGGCTCAAGCGCCTTTGTGGACCTCGTCATTCGGTGCGCCTCCGATTTCCCTGCACGCGATTTTTCATCATGTCATAGGTCTCGTGTTCGATGACGGAATCGAGATCCTCGCTGCTCATTCGGTCCGTGCCCCCCGAGTAACCGGCGAGACTGCAAGCGGCGTGCCAGGACTGGGGGCGTCATCCCGCTCAACAAGCACGTGGTTGAGAACCTTATCCACCGCGCGGCGCGAGACACCGGCACGCGTCATTACCTGCCCGATCCCACACGCGATGATCACATCGGGCAGGGACTTTTCCCAGCCGAGGCGCCGGCGTGCACAGTCGGCGACCGCCTGCAACAGCGCGTCCTGCCACAAATCGCTGTCCATCTCCGCCACGGCCGTCACGTCCTCGCGGAACAGCGTATCCGCCGCAAGCTGCGCCCCCTCGTAGCAGAAGGAACACCTGCGGGAGCAGACTCGGCGATGGCTGGCGAGCGCCTGCGGACAACGCGCAGCCCCCGCTGGCCCATTGCTGCGCAGGGTGCTCCTTACGGCCTCGAATGCGGCTTCGCTCCAACCGTGAAAGAGCGCACGGCGCAGGAGCGCGTCCTCGAGGGCGAACGCGACGGCAGTGTCCCTTGCCTTGGTCTCCGGATCGAGGAGGCGGTCCGTTTCAGCCTTCAGATAGGCAACGTGCTCTTCGACCGACAACCCGGCAAACGCGGCGAACCAGCTTCGCTCCGCTGCGTCTCGGATTTCCTTCAGCGCGAGCAAGCCGGCGAGTTGCGATCGTTCGAGCACAGCACGTAGCCGATCGGCCTGCGCTTCCTCGATCCGGCGCCACGGGCGAGCGGCGAGATCCGCGGTCGTCGGGCCGCGCTCGTCGCGCTTCGGTACCCTGACGCGCACGGCGCCATCCATTCCTTCCCCGTATACGACCGCCTCACCAGTGGGCAGGGCAGCGAGCGCTCGCTTCTGCGCCTCCGTGAGGACCATGGCGTCTCCGACCACGTCTCGGTCGTCGCGGGGCGTCAGGCGGTGAATGACCTTGGTGCCGGCGTGCTTAACCATATCCGGTTCAAGTTTTGAGGGAAGCTGCTCGACGAGGACCACGCCCTGCCCGTATGCCCTGAGCTCCGCGAGGAGGTTGGCAAAGGTCTGGATGGCCTGGTGCGCCATGTTGCTTTCCTCCGAGGAGCGCTCCGCTGTGCGCTTGAGAAGGCGGTGTGCCTCCTCGACGACGAGGAGGTGCCGGAGCCGGTCACTTGTTTCAGGTCGGCTGGTTTCGCGTAGCTCGTAGAGGCGCGTGATGACCAGCCCCATCAGGAGGGCCTTCTCCTCATCAGAGCCGAGGTGTCTGAGTTCGAGGACGACCGGTCCTCCAAATAACATCTCGTCCGGTAGCCCCTGGCGGGTGTTGAGCGCGAGACCCTTCGGTCCGAGGCACAAATTTCCGATGCGGGTGCGAAGAGCGGCGCGCAGGTTCGCGGAGATCTCGCCGTGGTAGTCGGCTTCGTCCATGACGGGATCGATCTGCTCAAGGAGATCCGATAGCGTGGGGAAGGACATCTGGTCGTGACCGTTGGGATGCCTGCCGGTGACCAGGTCCCACCCCCGAGCCTCGTAAGTGCGGTAGATGGCACCTTGGAGCAAGTACGGTGTCGGCGGAGGGAGTCCGAATGAGGCGACGAACGCCTGCGTAAAGAAGTCGATGTGCGTGTGCAGCGGGAAGCCCACAGGGAAAGCGAACGGGTTGAGGAGGAAGGGCATCTGTCCGGCACGCGGCGGCGCACCCACCGGGAAGACGCAGAGTCCGGGCATGCTTGTCGCGAGCGCTCGGTACTCGGCCTTCGCCGGCTCGAGCACGAGGAACGGTAGGCCCCTGCCGGCCAGGTCAAGCAGGAGGCCCTTCACGGTCGTGCTCTTGCCGGAGCCGGTGTGCCCCGCAACAAGGGTGTGGCGGCAAAGCGCCGCGTCGTCGACGGCGTACCAGCGGCCGGTGGGCACCTCGGCATCGACGATCTGTCCGATCCGCGCGCCCTCTGGGCTCCGGTGGTCTACGTCGAATCGGGTCTCCTGACGCAGCGCAAAGCCGACCCGATCACGGTGAGGAAGAGGGCAGAGCGCCGCGAGCTCTGCTGGTGAGAGCAAGTTCGCATGCACGTCCGCGCCGTTCCGGTCGTGGCCGCACAGGTAGCCCCGAACGGGCGCCAAAGCGTGTTCTTGATCATTGCGGAGCTGACCGGACAAAAGCTCGAGTCCATGCCGAACGTGATCACGGCTATCAGCGCCGAGCAGGGCGGAAACGCGCCAGAGGCCGCCGCTGAGGCCGGATTCCAAGCGGCGCAACCACGCATCGAGTAACTCGCGGGCGCGCAGCGCGCCCCGATCCACGTTCGACTGTTGTGGCAGGAGAAGATGCGTGCGATCAACCTCCTTTACGGCCTCGCGCATGCGGTCGAAGTCTCGGCGGACCGCAGACACGGGCTCTGGTGTTGCGTAGACCAGATAGAGGAACGGAACGCCCCGAAGGCCGTCGAGAAATAAGTCGAGCGCTGAATCCGGTGGTACCGCAGTGGAGGGGACACCGGTGAGACAGCCGAAGACGGGGAGGTCTATCTGCGCGTGCCCGAGAGACAGGCTGTACGGTGGCGGCCCGCCCATGGCCGCGTGGACGGTGGCCGCGAGGGAGGCCGCACGGGAGCGTGTGCTGCCCACAGCGAGCACAACTTCCTGGCCGTCGCCGGCCGCAACGAAGCCGAGGGGAGCCTCGCCCGTCGCCAGCCCGGCGAGAACGGACGCCGGGATGGTTGTCGGCGCCTGACCTTCGCGCCGTGCCGCGCCGCCAAGCCGGTAGAACTCGAGCTGCGTCAGCGCCTCCAGTACGTGACCGGGCCCGGCGAAGGGTGTCTCGACTCGGGTATCGATGGTTCGGACTGAGAGCGCGTCGACCAGCTCCATCAGGGCAGCGGGGTCCGTCCCCAGATGGGAAGGCGTCGAATGCATTG
>JAUYMQ010000453.1 GCA_030698575.1 Deltaproteobacteria bacterium | reverse complement strand
TCCATGGGCGGATCATGGCGCGCATCGGCCGCTGGGAGGGGCTGTCTCTCGAAGCGGCCAACTTGCAGCACCGTCTCGCGGCTCCGGATACAGTAGGGGCCCTTCATGCGCTCGGCCTCCGCGTCTATGTCTTCACGGTCGATGGCGAGGAGGCGGTCGCGGGCCTTCAGCGCATCGGCGTGGACGGCGTCTTCGCCAACGATCCTGGGCCGTTGCTCCGCCGCTGGCCCGCCCGCAACGACTGAGCGCGGGGGGGGCCTCAATGCGGCATACTGTGCACAACGTGATCACGCCAACTGCCTGAAATTATAGCGAAATGAGTAGCTCGCCCGGCAACACGCAAGTCCCTCCGGCGCTTGACAGCCCGGAGGGCGCGACGTAACGTAATATTCTCGAAGCCCGCACGAGGATTCAGAACGAGGCGGCGCTCCCGCGAGGGGAGTGCCCCGACCGCGTCGGCGGGACCGTTCGTCCTGTTCGGGGGAGTTCCTGGCGCCCGGATCCCGGGACAGACAAAGGAACCTCCCGATCCCGACCCAGCATTGTAAAATGAATTCGGCAGGCTCCCGAGGGGAGAATCCGGAAGGGGTTTTCTGTGCGCCGGTGCGGCGGCAGGCAGGGCGCCACGACAACGGATGGTCAGATGCGAATCGTCAAACCGCTCAGGAAGCAGGGGCTCTACGATCCGTCGCTCGAGCACGACGCGTGCGGCGTCGGATTCGTCGTCGATATCCGCGGGCGTAAGTCCCACAATATGGTGCAGAAGGGGCTCCAGGTTCTGGTCAACCTCACGCACCGCGGTGCGACGGGGTGTGATCCGGAGACGGGCGACGGTGCGGGGATCCTCGTTCAGATTCCCCATGCGTTCTTTCAGAAGGAGTGTGAGCGGCTGGGATTCAGCCTCCCCGAGCCGGGTGAGTACGGCGTCGCGATGATGTTCCTCCCGCCCGATGTGCGGAAGCGCCGAAGGCGGGAGCGCATTGCCCGGGATATCGTCAAGGCCGAGGGGCAGGCGTTACTGGGCTGGCGGGACGTCCCCGTCGAGCCCGGCAAGATCGGACGGCTGGCGCGCATTCACATGCCCATCGTCCGGCAGTTGTTCGTCGGCATGGGTCCGGGGATGGCCGATCAGGCCGCCTTCGAGCGCAAGCTCTACGTTATTCGCCGCCTGATCGAGAAGAAGGTTTTCGAGGTTGACCGGAAGAACGTCACTCATTTCAGCATCCCGAGCTTCTCTTCCCGGACGATCGTCTACAAGGGCTTGCTGCTCGCACATCAGATCCGCGGCTTCTACACCGATCTGACCGACCCGACCTTCGTGACCGCGCTGGCGCTCGTCCATCAGCGGTACAGCACCAACACGCATCCGACCTGGGAGCTGGCCCACCCTTACCGCTGCATCGGGCACAACGGCGAGATCAACACGCTGCGCGGCAACCGGAACTGGATGCGGGCCCGCGAGGCGATCCTCCGCTCCGATCTCTTCGGCGATGACCTTCAGAAAATCTTTCCGATCGTCACAATGCGGGGAAGCGATTCGGCGACCTTTGACAACGCGCTCGAGTTCCTCATGCACACGGGGCGCTCCATCGAACACGCGATCATGATGCTCATCCCGGAGGCCTGGGAAGGGCACGAGTCGATGGACGAGGACAAGCGCGGCTTCTACGAGTACCACTCCTTCCTCATGGAGCCCTGGGACGGGCCCGCCTCGATCGCTTTCACGGACGGCGTTCGCATCGGCGCGGTGCTCGACCGGAACGGTCTGCGCCCTTCCCGCTACGTCGTGACGAAGGACGACTTCGTGGTGATGGCGTCCGAGGTCGGGGTCCTCCCCATCGAGCCCGAGGATGTCGCCTACAAGGGCAGACTGCAACCGGGCCGGATGTTCCTGATCGACACCGAGCGCGGCTGCATCGTGGACGATGCCGAGTTGAAGGAAGAGATGGCGACCCGGCGCCCCTACCGGCAGTGGGTGGCGGAGAACCGCCTCCGGCTGGCGGATCTGCCGGCGGTGACGTCGCCGCATGAGGACAACGCGGAAACGCTCGTCCAGCGCCAGGTGGCCTTCGGCTACACGCGCGAGGATCTTCGAATCCTGCTTGCCCCCATGGCCGCCCAGGGGCAGGAGCCCATCGGATCCATGGGCGACGACACCGCGCTCGCGGCGCTCTCCGATCGCCCGCGGATGCTCTACGACTACTTCAAGCAGCTTTTCGCGCAGGTGACGAATCCGGCCATCGACCCGATCCGCGAGGAACTGGTGATGTCCCTGCGGAGCGCTCTCGGGACCGAGCATAACCTGCTCGAGGAGACCCCCGGGCACGCGAGGCTCCTCACCCTCGACCACCCGATCCTCACGAATGACGAACTCGAGCGCATCCGCGGTATCGATAGCCCCGGCTTTTCGGCCGTAACCATTCCGGTCTTGTTCAAGGTGGCTGACCGTGCAGCCGGCCTGGAGAGCGCGCTCGACAAGATCTGCGCCGAAGCGGCGGAGGCCGTGCGCGCCGGCAAGAACCTGTTGATCCTGAGCGACCGGGGGGTGGGGCCGGATCTGGCGGCCGTTCCGAGCCTTCTGGCCGTGGGCGCCGTGCATCACCACCTGATTCGCGAGGGGCTAAGGTCGAAGGCGGGGATCATCGTCGAGTCCGGCGAGGCACGTGAAGTTGCGCACTACGCGCTTCTGGTCGGTTATGGCGCGGGCGCGATCAATCCCTACCTCGCCTTCGAGACGATTGAGGAGTTGCGCCGGGACGGCAGTTACTTCGAGGGGAATATCGGGCGGGAAGAGGCGGCGACGAATTACATCAAGGCCATCAAGAAGGGCCTGCTGAAGGTCTTCTCCAAGATGGGCATTTCGACGGTGGCGAGTTATCAGGGCGCTCAGATCTTCGAAGCAATCGGGCTTTCCCGCAGTCTGGTCGCCAAGTACTTCACCGCTACGCCGTCGCGCGTGGACGGGGCGGGGCTCGATGTGCTGGCCGAGGAGGCCGCAATGAAACACGCCAGCGCATTCGACATCGCCCGTGCAGTGGATTCGGAATCCGATCTCGACGCCGGCGGCATCTACCAGTGGCGACGCGACGGCGAGAAACACATGTTCAATCCGGAATCCGTGGCGATGCTGCAGCACGCGGTGCGGAAAGAGAGCTACGCGACCTTCAAGGAGTTCTCCCGGATCGCCAACGAGAGCAGCGAGACGCTGTGCACGCTGAGGGGGCTCCTGCGATTCAAACCGGGCGCGCAACCCGTGCCTCTGGAGGAGGTGGAGCCGATCTCGGAAATCGTGAAGCGGTTCTGCACCGGCGCCATGTCTTTCGGGTCGATCAGTAAAGAAGCGCACGAGAACCTGGCGATCGCCATGAACCGCATCGGCGGGAAGAGCAATACCGGCGAGGGCGG
>JAUYMQ010000444.1 GCA_030698575.1 Deltaproteobacteria bacterium | reverse complement strand
GCGGAGGACAGGACGCGCCGAGCTGGACGAGCACGCGGAGGGGGTTCACTACACGGAAATCGATCTGGATCTGCACGAGTCGGAGAGGTCCAGAGAAGTCATTCTGGAGGATATTCGATCACGCTTGTCCCAGATTCCGGGAACGGCCCTGAACGTAGGGCAGCCTATATCCCACCGTCTGGATCACATGCTCTCCGGCGTCCGCGCGCAACTCGCGGTCAAGGTTTTCGGCCCCGACCTCGATGTATTGAGGGCTAAGGCGGCGGAGATCGAGGCGGTGATGGCGCCCACGCCGGGCATCGTCGATCTCCAGATCGAGAAACAGGTTCTCATCCCGCAGGTCAAGGTGCGCATCGATCGTGAGCGAGCGAAGAAGTACGGTGTGGAGGTGGGAGCCCTCAACGAGCGGCTCGAAACGGCCCTGAACGGCCGGCCGGTCGCCCAGATCCTGGAAGGGCAACAGACCTACGATCTTTTCGTGCGCTACGGGGATGAGGCGCGATCATCCGTCGAGGCGATCCGCGCGATGCTCGTGGACACCGAGGAGGGTAAGAAGATTCCCCTCTCGCTGGTTGCGGACATTCAGGAGGCCAAGGGGCCGAATATCATCAACCGCGACAACGTGCAGCGGCGGATCGTCGTGTCCGCGAATATTTCGGAACGCGATCTTGGTTCCGCCGTCGTACAGATCCAGCGGGAGGTCTCGGAACAGGTTCATCTCCCGCAGGGTTACTTCATGAGTTACGAAGGACAATTCCAGAGTCAGCAAGAGGCCACCCGCCTGATCGGATTCCTTAGCATGTTTACACTTGCCGTGATGTTCATGGTGCTCTTCTCCCATTTCAGAAGCGTCATGATCGTGGCGCAAATCCTTCTCAATATTCCGCTCGCCCTTATCGGTGGGCTTGTTCTTACCTTCGTCATGGTGGGAACCGTTTCCGTGGCGACGCTGGTGGGTCTCATCACGCTCGCCGGGATCGCGTCGCGCAACACGATCATGATGATCTCCCACTATTTACACCTCATGGAGCACGAGGGGGAGGCGTTCGACGAGAAGATGATTGTGCGCGGCTCGCTCGAGCGTCTGGTTCCGGTGACAATGACAGCCGCGGTTGCGGGGCTGGCGCTCATTCCGCTCGTGCTGGCGGCGGGAGAGCCAGGCAAAGAGATTCTCTACCCGGTGGCCGTGGTGATCCTCGGCGGCCTTTCCAGTTCCACCGTTCTCGACATGGCCGTCACGCCCGCGGTCTTTTTCAGATTCGGCCGGAGGGCAGCGGCAAGTTACCTCGAGCGGGCGCAAGGAGATCCCCTGGATCTGCCTGGCGCCGTTTCAACGACAAAGGAGTGAATCATGTGGTCCAGCGGTCGAAAGAAATTCCTGGTCCTAGCGCTAGTCCTCGTGTTCGGGGGTGCGCCGGCTTGTGGGGCGCAGACTGATCAGCAGGCCGAAGATAAGAACTCCCGCGCCGCCGGCGACGCGGGCATGACGGATCATGAGTCGATGGAAGAGATGCATCAGACCTCGTCGCACGATGAAGCCGAGGGCGAAGCAGGAGAGGCCAAGGGAGAAGCAGAGGCGACGGGAGGCGTAGCGGCGACTTGGGCGAAAATTCAAACCAAGCGAAACGAGATCGAAAAGTTGATCACCACAGGTAAGCTCGATGATATTCATGAGGTGGCTGAGGGGCTCCCCGGGCTCGGTGAGAATCTGGTTAAAGAATCAGGTGATCTCGATGAGGCGAGGCTCCGGCGCGTACAGGGAGCTGCCGGTCAACTCGCGAATTTGGCGGATAGCCTGCACGACGCGGCGGATAAGGGCGATGCCCAGACGACGGAAGCAGAGTTCAAGAAACTCGACGGCTTGCTCAGGGTCATCGAAGCGCAATACCCCGAGGGCGCGCTCTCCGTCACTTCCCCCGGGTCCGGCGCGAAAGAAACGGGCGAGATGGAAAGTAGCCACGGTGGTTCGGGCGATGGCCACGATCATGCCCGGCAGAACCGAAGGGCGAAGGTGGATGTGCCGTCAAACGCGCAACGGATCGACGTCGTCGCAAGTGACTTCCGTTTTGAACCTCAAGAGGTCGTTGTGAGGGCGGGCATTCCGATAGCTCTCACGCTCAGCAACCGGGGAAAGAATGAGCACGCCTGGGTCATTGGGGCGCGCTCCGAAGTCCACCTCCATGTGCCGCCGGGAGGGCAGCAAACAGAGGTCTTCACGATTGAGCATCCCGGGGAATATAGGATCGCCTGCACCGTTGCGGGGCATGAGCAGTTGGGCATGGTGGGAAAGATCATCGTTCAATAGGCTTCCACGATAGGCTGGCGCCCTTGATCTCGCATCGCGCTTCGGGTTAACTACGTCTTTCTTCCCTTCGACGAAGCGCGTGCACATGGGCGATTCTTTAAGACGACTGGCGTCGGTGCTGCTCCTGATAGGGCTTGTCACACCCTATAGCTGCGACGTACGGCCGGTCTCGACGCTCTGGGGCGAGTGGGCGGGCGTGCTCGCCGCCGGCATCCCCGTTGTATGCCTTCTGATCTACGCGGTCCAGGCCCTCGTCGGTCCTGTGGCGGCGTTCATGCGGGCCCGGCGAAGAGTTTTCCAGCCCATTTTCCTGACAGTTATGCTGGTTGTAACGGTCGTCTGGATAATCAGCCAGGTTCTGGAAGACACCCAGCACCCG
>JAUYMQ010000383.1 GCA_030698575.1 Deltaproteobacteria bacterium | reverse complement strand
CTCGCGAACCGCCCCCGCTATGCGAGGGCCGGGGCGGCTGGCCACCTCGAGGTCCACCGAGAGGATTCGCCCGTCGCGCACCGCCGGCAGCGTCTTGAACTGCCGCCAGAAACTCTCCTCGCCGCGCCCCGGCTCTCCCGGACGGCCGAGCAGGATGACCTCCGGGGCCGCGTGCAGGACGGCTTCCATGTTGACCTGCGGATAGTCGGCGTCGCCGCCGCCCGGCACGGGCTCGCCTCCCGCGCGGTGGAGGACATCCGCGAGAAAGCTGCCGTTCCCGATGGTCCTGAGCGGGTCCTGCCAGATGACCACGAGGGTGCGCACACGCGGGCGCCCGGCGACCCGCCGCGCGACATCCGCCAGCTCGGCGCGCATCCCGGCCGCGACGCGCGTGGCATCCCGCTCCGCGCCCACCGCGGCGCCGATCGCTTCGATGTCGGCGATCACGTCGCCAACGTCCTCCGGCGAAGTGACGAAAACCGGGTAGCCGAGCCGCGACAGGGCGTCGACCTTGTCGCGCGGATCGCCCGCTGTCGTCGCAAGGATCAGATCGGGCCGGAGCACGGCGATCTTCTCGAAGTCGGGGTCGAGGAGGCCCCCGAAGCTCGGCACCTTGCTCACCTCCGGGGGCCAGTCGCAGAATCGCGTGCGTCCCACCAGGCGATCGGCCGCGCCGATGGCGAAGACGGTTTCGGTCAGATTGGGGGCGTAGGAAAGAATGCGCGCGGGGTGGGGCGGAGCCGTGACGCGGCGGCCGAGGTCGTCGGTGAGTGTGCGGGTATCGGGTGTGGCCGCGAGGCATGCGGCGGCCGCAAGCAGGACCGCGAGGCGAGTAAACCGGCGTCGTGTCTCGGTGGCGCCCATCGTGGCTCCGGATGGATCGCGGCGGAGCCGGTGGGCGCGGGCAAGAAAATGCCCCGCGCCGTTTCGGGTCCGGAGCAGGGCGAATTTCCCCGGCTCTTTCCGCGAAGAGCGTGGCTATGGTGCTAGAGGCGCGCCGGGGCAGGTCTCCTGGCTGAGGGCGTGCGCCGCACGCGTCTGGCGTGCGGGCCGGGGCGACGCGGATTCTCGCGTCAGCCCCCTTCGCCCATCACAGTGGCGGGACCGCGGCCGGGTTTCACGGCCTTCCCTTTTCACCCGCGCCTTTCACCGAGCGATCCGGGGCGCGGGCACCCTGGCGGGTCTGTACTGCCCGGAGGATAGACCTGCCGCCGGGGGCCGTCAAGCAACCCCACAGCAAGACGGCCCCACCCGGGATTTCCGGGCGGGGCCGCATGGGATCGCGCGAGATCGCGGGGCGTGCTAGCGGGCGCTCGTGGTGCCGCCCGTGGTCACGTAGGGGCGGATCTTCGCGAGGAGCGCCTCGCCGACCCCCTTCACCTGCAGGAGATCCTCAGGTGATGTGAAGGGGCCGTTCGCGTCGCGGTGCGCGACGATGGCCGACGCCTTGGCCTGGCCGATGCCGGGAATGGCCATCAGCTCGTCGGCCGTGGCGGTGTTGACGTTGACGGTCACGCCGCTCTCCGCAGCCGCTGCGTGCGCGGCCGGGGCCGCCGCCGAAGCCGCGAAAAGGGCGAGCAGGAAAGCCGCAAGGAGCGCGACGGGCGGCGCGGGGCGCCGGGTGGTCGGATGAGAGTGGTGCATGGTGGATCCTCCTTCAAGGCCCCGCGCCGGACTTCCGGCGATGCGAAGCGGCGCGACGGGGCCAAAAGGCCCGGAGGATCAGGGAGGGTGCTCCAAGCGGTGGGTGTAGCTAGCGGTCTCGCGCGACCACGTAGCCGGCCAGGTCGAGGAGGGAACGCTTCTCCCGGCCGTCGGGGAACTTCTCGATCAGCTTCTCGCACGCCGTCACCTGCGCGCGGGCGCGGGCTACGGTGCCTTCGATCCCTTTGTAGCGGCGGATGAGCCCGGCCACCGTCTTGAACTCCGCGGCACCGACCTGCTCGGCCTTCAGCACCGCGCTCACGGTTTCCCGCTCCGTCGGCGTGCAGACCCGGAGCGTCAGGATGAGGGGCAACGTCACCTTCCCCTCGGCCAGATCATTGCCGTGACTCTTTCCCACGCGGGCATCGTCGCCCACGTAGTCGAGCGCGTCGTCCATGAGCTGGAAGGCCAGTCCGATGCCGAGCCCGAAGCGGCGGAGCGCATCGCGGCTGGCGCCGTCGCATTCTCCCAGGATGGCGCCAAGCTCCGAGGCCGCCGATATGAGCACGGCCGTTTTCCGCTCAATCACTTCCATGTAACCGGCCTCTGTGGCGTCGACGTCGTGCTGGCGGCCGAGCTGCAGCACCTCTCCCTCGGCCATCGCGCGCAGCGCTTCGGCCACGACCTTCACCGTGCGGATGTCGTTGTCGTCGGCGAGCATCGACGAGGCGCGCCCGTAGAGAAAATCGCCCACCAGCACGCTGGCCTGGTTTCCGAAGACGAGGTTGGCGGCTTCCTGCCCCCGGCGAAGCCCTGCGTTGTCGACCACGTCGTCGTGCAGGAGGGACGCCGTGTGCACGAACTCGATGACCGCGGCCAGGTTGTGGGCGCGCGCGCCGCGGTAGCCCGCCAGCTCCGCGGCGAGGAGAAGGAGCGCCGGGCGGAAGCGCTTGCCGCCCGCCGAGAACACGTACTCCCCCACGCGCGGAATGACCGGCACATCGGAGCCCAGGTTCTCGACGATGACGCGCTCGACCGCTTCGAGGTCTTCGGCGATCGGGGCGGTGATCTGCGCGTAGTCCAAGTAGAAATTCCTCCCGCCAGGAATGCTAGCCAAAAGCCGCGCCGGCTGTCAAAAAGCTCCACCTACTCCGGTGTGGACGGCGGCTTCGCGGCACTGTCGGTCAGGCCCGTCAGGATCGCCTGCGAGCAGCGGATGCGTTCGAGGTAGACCTTCTCCTCGGGCGCAAACCGCGTGCTGTGCTCGGGGGTGTGGCAGCCGAGGCATGTCTCCCGCGGAACCTCGGCGTGCATGTTGCCCACGCCCCGGGCGCCGCCGCTGGCGATGTGAACGCTCCCCGGTCCGTGGCAGGCTTCGCACTGAACATCCTTCAGGTTGCCGACCGCCGCCGGATGATTGAACCCGCCGGGCTTGTCCCACCCCGTCACGTGGCAGCCGACGCACTCCAGATCGAACTGTGAGTTGCGCTTCTCGAGTGTGGCGTAGGCCCGGGCGTGCGCGAGCGTGCCGACGAATTCGTGAACGGGCGCATGACAGCTCTTGCAGGCCTCGGCCCCCGCGTAGGCCGGACCGTCGGTCGGAATTCGCTCGGCCGTCACCGGCGCGTTCCGGTTCATCTCCGCGACCTTCAATTTGTATTCGTTCATGAGGCGCTGGATGCCTGCGTCCTCCACCAGCGGGGACCCGATTGCATAGACCGTGTGGCGGATTGTCCCCGGCGCCGGCGGCGGGACAGGAGGGACGGAGCGCGCCGATTCACGCGCAGGCGCGCCTCGGAGATCGAGATCGTCGCCGAAGCTGATGCCGCCTCCCGGCGCGCCCCCTTCGGGAGGCATGCCCCAGATGGGGTCCTCGGGGGTCACATCCTGAAACCCCTCCTCGCTCTTAGCCCCGCGCGGCGGCAACGTCAGATCGATGCGCCCGACGAACTCGCCGAGCGGCTTCACCTGAACGACGAGGCTGTTCCCCGCACGCTCCGGCACGACGACGTTTTCTCCCTCGCCGCTGCCGACCGCGCCGATCACCAGATCGAGACCGGCCACCTTCGCCGCGAGCGCGCGGTTCGACGCGAGCGGGAGGGTGGAGAGCAGTATGACGACGTCGGCCTCGGCCTGGAGCTCCGCCACGGTGACGCGCACGCGGTTCAGCGGCTCCTCGGCCCGGAGCAGTCCGGCGGCCTCTTCCCCGAGCGAGGCCGGGTCGGCAATTCCCAGGAAGGCCACCCGCACGCCGCCGGCCTCGAGGATGGTCGCGGCCTGCGTGAGCGTCTTTCGGTTGGCTTCCTTTTCGAACAGATTTGCGGAGATCGGAACGGCGCCGATGCCCCGCGACCCCTCCAGCGCCAGCGCGGACCCGGCGGCGAGATCGTCGGCCCCCAGGTTCACAACCGCCACGCCCAGTGCCCCGTAGGCCTTCTGGACGAAGTCGGCCTTCGTCCGCCACTGATCGGCCATCACCTCCACGAGGTCCGCTTCCTGAAAGAGTCGCTCGCCGGCATCGACGAGAATGAGCGCATCGGTTTCCGCACGAACCGCCTTCACCAGTGTCGCGATGCGCGCGAGCCCGCC
>JAUYMQ010000411.1 GCA_030698575.1 Deltaproteobacteria bacterium | reverse complement strand
AAACAGGCCGATGGCCGGGCTCAGATCGAGATCCGGCCCAGGGTCGGGGCTGGCGAAGATCTTCACGGCGATGCGCTTGGGAATCATTCTTCTCCGCCCCCGCTCAGGCCATTGCCTGGGCCGCTGCACCCGCTGCCGTTCTGGCGGCGGCGGCGAGGGTCAGGCGGCTCTCGCAGGCATGGGAAGCCTCGATGAACAGCTGCGCCTCCTCGACGCGCCGCGCCGCCTCGCCCTTGTCGATCCTCGGCGGGGGGCTTGCATGGCGTTCGAGCAGGTACTGCCCGAACTTCCCGCGCGCGTACTTGTCGAAGAAAAGTTCGGTGTCGAAGAAGCGCGCCTTCCATTCCCGGACGATGTCGTCCGGGTCTTCCGTCACGTCGATGAACTCGGTGCGAACAAGCGAGCGCGCCGCGGTGAACATGGCGCGGCAGGCGAGGGTCTCGGCCCACTCGAACTTGCCTTCCTCCAGCGCGAGCTGCGCCTCGAAAACCTGCGACTCGGCCTTCACGACCTCGATGCCGAACAGCGACACGACCTCGCCCGCGCACTCGCCGATGCCGAGGTCGCCGATGGTGAACTCGCGCACGTCGCTCCAGTCGGAGTAGAAACCGGGCGCCTCCGCGTAGGGCGGCACCTTGGTGAAAGGCTGTAGCAGATCGCGCACGTTCCGTTTACCGGCGCGCTCGACCCAGGCCTTGAATCCCTCGCCTTTCTCACGCCCTTTGGCGTAGGCGTCGGCAAGAGCCTCGACCACCTGGGGAGCGGCTTTGCTGGGCACCGACCCCATGGCCATGCCGTAACTCGCGGCGTTCTCCGTCCACTGCCCGCCGAGGATCACCTGGAAGTGCGGCACGCCGCGCCCCTCGACCTTGCGGCTGTTCCCGTAGAAACCGATGTCGGCCACGTGGTGCTGGCCGCAGCTGTTGAAGCAGCCCGAGATCTTGATGTGCAGCGCGCTCACGGCCTCTGGAAGGGAGGCCGACTTAGCGGCGAGCCTCGAGCGGAGTTCGGCGGCCAGGCCGCGGCTCGAAGCGATCCCGAGCTTGCAGGTGTCGGTGCCCGGGCAGGACGTGACGTCGACAATGGTCCCCGCCCCCGGCGCTGCAAGGCCGATGGCGGCGAGCTTTCCGTACAGCTCGACGAGATCCGCCTCGCGCACGAAGCGGAGCACGATGTTCTGCTCGACGGTGGTGCGGATGTTGTCGCCGGCGTACTCGCGCGCGAGGTCGGCCAGCGCGCGCGTCTGATCGGAAGTAATGTCGCCGAGGGGAAGGTTCAGTGTGACGACGGCGTACCCCTCCTGCCGCTGCGCGAGCACGTTGGTCCTGTACCAGGTACCGAAGCCCTCCGGCCTCGCGCCCGTCGCCAGCGGCGCCGGCTTTCGGGGCGGCTCTCCGCCCGTCCGCGGCATGTCATCCAGAAAAGCGGTCCAGCGATCGTCGTGGGGCAGCGTCTTGCGCTCCTCCTTGACCAGGCGACGGAACTCCTCGATACCGAGCTTGGCCACGAGAAACTTTATTCGCGCGCGATTGCGGTTCTGCTTTTCGCCCAGCCGGGCGAACACCCGCGCCACCGCCTGCATCTCCGGCAGAAACTCTTCCTCGGGCGTGAACTCAGAGAGAACCTGGGCCTGGTGCGGAACCGCGCCGAGGCCGCCGCCCACCACCACCTTGAATCCGCGCTTTCCGTCAACCGTCTTAGCCACGAAGCCGGCGTCATGCAGCTGGACCAGGCCGCACCCCTCATGCTCGCAGCCCGAGAAGGCCGGCTTGAACTTCCGCCCGAAGTCCTGCACGTCGGGATGTCCGAGCAGGAAACGCATGAGCGCGTGAGCGTAAGGCGATACGTCGAAGCTTTCGGTCCGGCACACACCCGCCAGCGGGCAGGCCGTCACGTTCCGCACCGAGTTGCCGCACGCCTCGCGGGTCGTAATGTCGACCGCCGCGAGCCGTCGCATGAGGTCCGGGGTGTCCTCGATGTGCACGAAATGCAGCTGGATATCCTGACGCGTGGTGACGTGCAGGATGCTGTCGGAATACTCCTCTGCCAGGGCCGCGAGAGCATCCATTTGATCCGGGCTCATGCCGCCGTAGGGAATTTTGATGCGCTGCATGCCGGGGGCGTCCCAGAGGGTGTCGGGACCCTTGGTCGGGCGTTCCTCGAACTCGAGCTTCCGCTCGGCGATACCGTCGTGGCGCTGGCCGTTGTCGTAGCGCTGGCCGTAGACCCCCCGGCGAAGCCGGGTCTCCGCGAATACCTTGTCCTCGAGCTTCGCCTGCTTCCGGAGCCCGACCTGCCCCTCGAACAGATCGATCTCGCGGGCCCACTGCGGGTCCATCCGGTCCGCGAGCGTTTCCTTCCAGGTATGTCCGGACATGGGGGTCGCCTCCCTTTTGCGGGGCCACCCGGCCGCGCTGCGCCGCGGCTGGCCTCCCCGGGCCGATTGAAATTAGCACGCCCGGTAGTCGTAATCTAGGACACGGCTCCCGGCCCCGCCATCCTTGAATGATTTCCCCTCTCGCAACGTTTTCAACTCATAAAATACGGATGTAGGCCGTAGAATAAAAAGCGCCCGGTGAACCGCCCTGATTGCCCCACGGTGCACGGGAGACCGGCTCTCGTCGCGCACCGGAAATCTTGCCGGGAGGCTTCCGATCCTGCCCGTTGCATCGATTTCACGGGATCGGGGGTGGTTTTACTCCGACCGTGGACGTGGTATGGCGGCTGAAGGCAGGGCCCGCGCGAGGGGGTCTCGAACAGCAAGCAGCCGCCGATCAGAGGGATCCTCATGAAAAGCCACGGACTCATTTCCAGGGTGCCTGCGCTCGGCGCGGCGCTCGGCCTCTCGCTCCTTCTCGGCGCCGCCATGAACCCCGGCGCAGCCCTGTCTCAAACAGGCCCCTCCGGGTTCGGGACACCCGCGCCGGGCATGCGGCCCGCAGAGGAGAGCGCCGCGACCGGGCAATCACGCAAGGCCGCGCCCGTATCTCCGACACTTCTCAGCGTTACGCCCGCCATCTGCGTCAAGCCGGGCGACGAGATATCCCTCAAGGGGAAGAACCTCGGCGGGCCCGGCGACTACGGCCTTTACATTCAGGCCAGCGGCAAGCCGCGCGTGGCGCTCGCGGTCGGGTCAGCGAGTGACTGGACCTCGAGCAGCATCAAGGTCACGGTTCCGGAGCCCGCGCCTGCCCTTCCCCCCGGATCCCGGGCGACCCTGGGGCTCGGGGGCAACGGTGGCGCGTGGGTGCGCGGAGCGACGCGAAGCATCCAGATCTGCGATGCGAGCGTTGCCGCCGCCGGTCTGGGAAAGGGGCTCGCGGCCGGAGCGCCGGGGGCGAGAGTCGGCGAGCAGGCGGTTCGCGAAGGCGCCGACGTCGGCGTGATGCCGCCCATGCAGACGAGATCACTGAACAAGCCCCCGTCCCGGACGAAGCAGGAACTCAAGATGGTCACCCCCGGGGCGACCAAGCCCTATGATCCAAATGAGCCGGGAAACTGCGACGGCCAGACCGCAACGATTACCGGCACGCCGGGAGACGACGTGATCCAGGGGACGAGCGGCCCCGACATCATCGCGGGCTTGGGTGGCAATGACGAGATCAAGGGAAAAGGCGGCGATGATGTGATCTGCGGGAGCGCGGGCAACGACACGATTTTCGGTGAAGCGGGCAGCGACAAGATCTATGGCGAGCAGGGCGACGACGTGCTGCACGGCAACCAGGATGACGACGAGATGCACGGCGGATCGGGCAACGACAAGCTTCACGCATCCGACGGGAACGACAAGCTCTTCGGAGAAGCCGGCGACGATGTTCTCTACGGCCACACAGGCGACGACGAGATCTGGGGCGCCGAGGGAAATGATTCCCTCTTCGGCGGGAGTGAAAACGACACGATGCATGGCGGCGCCGGTGACGACAGCTTCCAGGGTGACGAAGGCAACGATCAAGAGTACGGCGAAGCCGGCCTCGATCATCTCTACGGCGGGCCCGGCGAGGACACCCTGGACGGGGGCCCCGACAAGGACTACATCTACGGCGGCAACGGGAACGATGCGATTCTCGGGCAGGGCGGCGACGACTACCTGTCGAGCGGGAACGGCAATGACACAATCTACGGCGGAGACGGCGATGACAGCGTCATCGAAATGATAACCGATGACGGCAACGACACAATCTACGGCGAAGAGGGCAACGACCAGCTCCAGGGCGGCATCGGCAACGATGAGATCCACGGCGGGCCCGGGGTCGACAGCATCCACGGCCAGGCCGGAAGCGACACGCTCTTCGGCGACGAGGGCAATGACGGCATGGGAGGAGACGAGGGCAATGATGAGATCCATGGGGGTCCGGGCGACGACAAGATCTATGGCGGGCCCGACGAGGACGTCATCTATGGCGAGGCCGGAAACGACGATCTGTGGGGCGAAAACGATAGTCTGAGCAGTGGCGACGACGTCCTCTGGGGCGGAATCGGAAACGACACGCTCTACGGCTGGGCCGGCGAAGACACCCTCTGGGGCGAGGAGGGCGACGATATTCTCCATGGCGGCGCGGACAAGGACCAGCTCAAGGGCGAAAACGGCAACGACACCTGCCACCAAACGCCCGGGGGCGATAGCTACAACAGCTGCGAGACGATGATCTGAAGGCACCCGGCGAGGCATCCGGCGCATAGATTCAGGCGCTTCTCGCGAGAGCAGCCACCGACAGGGGTCGGCGGGGCGCCCCCCGCTCCAGGTAAGCGCGCAACTCGCCGGGAAGGTGCTGGTAATACGGCCCCAGCTCCCTTTTGACGGGCTCTCTGAAGAACGCGGGCGACGCCTTGGCCTCGCCCGCGGCGAGCGCGTGGAACTCGTCATCCGTGGCGAACAAATATCCGAGCTTCTTGTAATAGTTCACCCGCCAGTCCGCGTTTGTTGATCGAACCAGCGTCATCCACCGCGCCGGCGAGAAGAGCCCGTGCGCGCTCCGCTGGAAGCGCCGCCGGTTCGCACGCGGCGAGAAGGAATACCGCACGAGATCGGCCATGAGACCGTAGAACTGCACCGCGGAATAGTTCTTCAGCGCCACGTTGTGCACCGACGAGGTGTCCTGGAAATGGAAGGGGATGTCGAGCACTCTCCCTTCCAGGGCCAGCCGTCGCCCGAGGGCGGCCGAGTCGCCGAAGGCGGTGAACAGCGAGTGGGAAGGAAAAGCCGCCGGCGCCCTGTCGATGAACCGCTTCGTCAGCTCGAAAGGCTCCGGCCCTGCGTCCTGATCGAGCCCCCACACGAAGTTCGCCTGCACGTAGGGGATGTAACGGGTGATCAGATCGACGTGGGCCGCCACCGACTCCATTTTCGACACGCCCACGCGCCGGCTCTGCTTCGCCTTGTCGTTGTAATCGAACCAGCTCTCAACACCCAGCGTCAGCCCCCCGAACCCCAGACGCCGCATCTCCTTCAATCGCGATTCGCCCAGCAGCGAGAGGCTGCTCTCGGCGACGATCCGGAATGTTCCGGGCCGGGCGGCCTCCTCGATGATCCCGGCGTAGTCGCCGAAGCGGACGCCGAAGTTCGGGTCGTGGAAGCCGACCACCGGGCGCCCGATCTTCGTTCGCAGAAAGACGAGGTCGTCGCGGAGCTGATCATAAGGAAGCGTCTGGTAGTCCACCTCGGCGTCGACGCAGAAGCTGCATCGGTAAGGGCAGCCGAGGCTTCCTATAACGGGGATGGCGCGCAGCAAGCGAGCCTTCGCCAGGTTGTGCCCGATAAACTTCCACCGCTCCCTCACGCCGGGCAGGTTCAGGGGCTGGCGCGGCGCGCTGACGCGCACACCGGCGCCTGCGCCCCGCGATCTCTCAGTGATGATGCTCCTGATCAGCTCCCTGTCGACAAACCCGGCCACGTAATCGAAATACTTGACGGCATCGTCCGCGTAGGCCCGCGCGTGGGGCCCACCCAGCACAGTCACCACGCCCCGGGCCCGAGCCTCCATCGAGATGCTGTAGGCGAGATAGGCGGCGGGGGTGAAAGCGGAAATGAACAGCACGGACAGGTCGCGGGGAAACATCCGCCGGAGATCCTCGGGTCCCGTGAAGGTGGCGTAGTGAACGCTGTGGCCGAGCTCTTCCGCCCAGACCGCGATCGCCTGCGGTGTGATGGAAGCGTAGTTCGGGTTCATCAGCCGGCTGTAGGCCGAGCGGGTCGGTTTCTTCGCGATCAGATCGAGCACGC
>JAUYMQ010000405.1 GCA_030698575.1 Deltaproteobacteria bacterium | reverse complement strand
GATCACGACGGAGTCGGCGCGCGAGGACCGCGAGCGCGCGCTCCATCTCGGCGCCAACGAATATCTCACCAAGCCGGTCGAGCAGCGGGACATCCTTCGCGTCGCGCGGAAGCTCCTCAAGATCGCCTGACCGACTTTGGCTTGAAAACGCCCCCTTGGCGTGCTACCTACTGACCTTCGAAAAACCTTCGGCAACCCGAGTGTTTGCAGCCCGCCGCCCCCCGGCGGGCCCTCTGGCCCGCGCGACGCGCCCGAGCCTTTCCCGCCGCCGGCCGCGCGGCATTGATCCCCTCGTGACCGCGCCGGGCGGCCTCGCCTGGACAAGGGACCAGCGGTGGAAGAGCGCTACGAGCCAGCCCGGATCGAAGCGAAATGGCAGGCCGCCTGGGAAAGCCGGGGCCTGTTCGCCACGCGCCGGGACGCCGCCCTCCCCAAGTACTACCTCCTCGAGATGTTTCCCTACCCCTCGGGCCGCATTCACATGGGGCACGTGCGCGTTTACACGATCGGAGACGCTATCGGCCGCTCCCTGCTGATGCGCGGGTACCGGGTACTCCACCCGATGGGATGGGACGCCTTCGGGCTTCCGGCCGAGAACGCCGCCATCCAGAACAAGACGCACCCCGCCAAGTGGACCGACAGCAACATTTCCTACATGCGCGGGCAGCTCAGGCGCATGGGGCTTTCCTACGACTGGTCGCGCGAACTATCCACCTGTGACCCCGCCTACTACCGCTGGGAGCAGTGGATGTTCCTCAGGATGCTGGAGCGGGGGCTGGCCTACAAGGCTGACGCCTTCGTGAACTGGTGCGAGAGCTGCAAGACGGTCCTGGCGAACGAGCAGGTGGAAGGGGGGCTCTGCTGGCGCTGCGAGGGGGAGGTGGGCCAGAAGCGCCTCTCGCAATGGTTCCTGCGGGTCACCGCCTACGCCGAGGAATTACTGGCCGAGTGCGACAACCTGAAGGGGTGGCCGGAACGGGTGCTGACGATGCAGCGCAACTGGATCGGGCGCAGCGAGGGGGCAGAGATCGACTTCCGGCTCGAGGGGCGCGACGACGCCATCCGGGTCTTCACCACACGCCAGGACACCGTCTTCGGGGCCACCTTCATGAGCCTCGCCCCCGAACACCCGCTCGCACTGGAGCTCGTGCGCGGAACGCCGCGGGAGGGCGAGGTGAAGCACTTCATCGACCGAGTGGTCGTCCAGGACAAGTTCAAGCGCGGAGCGGAGGATTACGAGAAAGAGGGGGTATTCACCGGCGCGCACTGCCTGAACCCGATGACCGGCGCCCGAATGCCCATCTACGTCGCCAACTTCGTGCTTATGGAATACGGCACGGGGGCGGTCATGGCGGTCCCGGCCCATGATCAGCGCGACTTCGAGTTCGCACGCAAGTACAATCTGCCCATCATCGTCGTGGTGCAGCCCGAGGGCCAGGCTCTGCGCGGCGACACGATGGCCGAGGCCTACACGGGTCCGGGAAGCATGGTCGACTCGGGGCGCTTCAACGGCATGGACAACGAGTCCTTCAAGCGCGCCATCGTCGAGGAACTGGAGCGGGAGGGGCAAGGCAAGCGGAGCGTCAACTTCCGGATCAAGGACTGGGGGGTCTCGCGGCAGCGCTACTGGGGCGCGCCGATCCCTGTGGTCTACTGTGAGAAGGAGGGCCTCGTTCCGGTTCCCGACGCCGATCTGCCCGTGGTGTTGCCGACGGACCTGCCCTTCGACGGCGCGGAGGGCTCGCCCCTCGCCCGCCACGCGCCTTTCTACGAAACCCGCTGTCCGCGGTGCGGAGGCCCGGCCCGGCGCGAAACCGACACCTTCGATACCTTCGTCGAATCGAGCTGGTACTTCCTCCGGTACATCAGCCCGGGGCACGAGACCGGCCCCTTCGATTCAAAGGAGGCCGACGCCTGGATGCCGGTGGACCAGTACGTGGGCGGTATCGAGCACGCCGTCCTGCACTTGCTCTACGCGCGATTTTTCACCAAGGTGCTTCGCGATCTGGGGCTCGTGCGCGAGGGGGAGCCCTTCCGGAACCTTCTGACCCAGGGAATGGTCCGGAAGGAGAACCCCAGGACCGGCAAGATCGAGAAGATGTCCAAGTCGAAGGGCAATGTCGTCGACCCCGAGGAGTTGATCAATCGCTACGGGGCCGATACGGCGCGGCTGTTCATCCTGTTCGCGGCGCCGCCGGAGAAGGACCTCGAGTGGAGCGACACGGCCGTGGAGGGGGCCCATCGCTTCCTCTCGCGGGTGTGGCGATACGTGCGTCAGGTGCGGGAAATCGTTCAAAACGCAGGGCTTCCGGCCGGTGCGCCTCCGACGGAAGGGCAGGCGGCGCTCCGGCGAAAAGCGCATGAGACAATCAGGCGGGTGAGCGAGGATTTCGACGGGCGCTTTCACTTCAACACGGCCCTGTCCTCGATCATGGAACTGGTGAATGCCCTCTACGCCTACGAGGACGACGGCTCGGCCGGATCACGGGCCGTGCTGCGCGAGGCGGTCGAGACGCTGCTGAAGCTCCTGCACCCCTTCGCGCCGCACATTACCGAGGAGCTGTGGGCGGGGCTGGGAAACGCCAGGACGCTTCTCGAAACAGACTGGCCCCGGCACGACCCGGCCGCTCTCGAGGCGGCCGAGATGTCGATTGTCGTCCAGGTGAACGGCAAGCTTCGCGACAACATCACGGTCCCGTCCGCCGCCACGAAGGACGAGATCGTGGCCGCGGCGCTCGCGAGCGAGAAGGTGCAGCGCCACACGGGCGATCGGGCTCCCAGGAAGCAGATCTACGTGCCCGGAAAGTTGCTCAACCTCGTTCTTTGAACGGGGAGGAGGATTACATGGAAAGGTCTTTCGAGGGCGGGACGGCGGCGTTTCGGGCGGTCCGTGGGGCGCCCGTGGTCGTCCTGATGGCGTTCATTGCAGCGGCCGCGATGATGACCGGCTGTGGCTGGCGCTTCGCGGACCGGACGGAAGCCATTCCGACGGAGCTCGTGACGGTGGCCATTCCGCTCTGGAAAAACGACACCGCCGAGCCGGGCCTCTCGACCATCTTCACGAACGCGACCATCAAGGAATTCGCAACGAAAGGCTGGCTCCGGCCGGTCGCCGCGGAGAAGAGCGCCGACACAGTCCTCGAGGCGCGGATCGAATTCATCGACGTGCAACCGCTCTCCTTCAGTTCGGTCTCCATTGAGCTCGAGAACCGCGTGATGATCTCGGCCAGCGTGACGCTCCGCCGGCGCGATGATCAGAGCGTGCTCTGGTCGGCCAGTCGTCTGGTCGGGCAGGAAGAGTACGACTCGACGCCGGATTTCAATGTGAACCTGCGAAACCGCGAGCAGGCGCTGAGAAAGCTCGCCACCGATCTGGCCGGCACCATCCACGACGAGGTTTTCCGGATCTACTAGCGCCGGATCCACCAGCCAGTATCCGCCCCGGGGGGCCGATCCTGAACATTTCGGCGAAGAGAACGCGCGGCACCTTCGGCTTCCGCGATCTCGAGCGAACGCTCGGGAAGGGGGAGATTGCCCCCGTCTACTATCTTCAGGGCGATGATCTTCGCCTGCGCGACGACGCGCTGCGCGCCATCCGCGCGGCGGCCTTCAAGGGATCGGAAGGGAACGAAACCTTCAACGCCGATCTCTTGGACGCCGCCGAGAAGAGCGCCGCCGAGATCTCCGACGCCGCGCGCCAGCTCCCCTTCATGACCCCCCGGAGGCTCGTCGTGGTGCGCCGCGCGGAGCAGCTGTTTCGAAGCCGCGCCGCCGGCGAACCGGAGGCGGAGGGCGCCGGTGCGGACCCCGGTGACGCGCTATCGAACTACCTCGCCTCCCCCTCGCCGACCACCTGTCTGGTCCTCGTCGGCGACAAGCCCGACCTGCGCACGCGGCTCGGGAAGGCGCTGTCCCGGTCGGCGGTTGTCTGCGAGCTGGCGAGTCCGCAGGACCAGCAGCTTGCTTCCTGGCTCGAGGAGGAGGCCCGGCGGCTCGGAAAGCGGCTCCGGCCGGGAGCAGCCGAGCTTCTGGTTCAGTATTCGGGGAACGCCCTGGCGGCCGCTGCGGGAGAGCTCGAGAAGCTCGTGCTGTTTGTTGGGGAAGGAGCGGAGATCACCGAATCCCACGTCGAACAGGCGGTAGCGGACCGCGGCGGGGCACTCGTCTGGGCGTTCACTGATGCCATCAAGGCGCGCGACGCCGACCTCGCCCTCGCGGCTCTCGACCGATACCTCGGCGGGTTCCGGAGGCTGGATGAAGCCCTGTTCCCGCTGCTCGGCATGCTGCGCACCGAAGTCAGGCTGATGCTGACGGCCAAGGAAGCGGCGGTCGCGAGCAAGCTCCGGGGTCGCGAGCTCGTCGCGAAGCTGATGGACGTTCTTGGATTCAAGGGGCGCCAGAGCTTCAGGGTAGAGAAGGCGCTGGCGGGGGCGTCGCGCTTCAGCCGGGAAGAACTGATCTCCGCCCTGGCGCGGCTCGTCGAGGCGGATCGCCGACTCAAGTCGAGCGCGGTACCGCCGCGACTGCTTATTGATGCGTGGGTCTGGCGTTTCTGTGGCGGGAAATCGGCGTCGGCAGGCGCGTCTACTTCGCGCGCGTAAGCGCCTTGGCGAGCCGGGAGATCTGGCGGGAAGCGCGGCGCTTCGGGACGAGCCCCTTGGAGGCCGCGCGCTTGATCGCCGACTCGGCGAGCCGGACCTGCGCGGCGGCATCCTTCGAGGTTTCCTCGACGAGCCGCCTGGCCTTCTTGAGGCTGGATTTCACGGCGCTCTTGATCTGGACGTTCGCGGCGTGCCGCTTCTTGTTCTGACGAGCGCGCTTGCGCGCTGATGGGTGGTTGGCCACGGGATCGAACCTCACACTCAGGGCATGTTGCGTGGGAAGAAAGAGCCGCGCCCGAGATCCCCTCCCGGGCGCGAAAGGCGACAGAGCTTAGGTCATTTCCGGCCGGGGGTCAAGGCGCCCGATGGGACAAGCGACGCGGGACGGCATAGTTCGCTCCGCATCTCTCATGAGCCTGGCCACCATGGCCAGCCGCATCCTGGGACTCGTCAGGGAGCAGTTCTTCGCCTTCCTGTTCGGCGCGGGGATGGCCACCGACGCCTTCAACGTCGCGTTCCGGATTCCCAACCTCCTCCGCGATCTCTTCGCCGAGGGGGCCATGTCCTCCGCCTTCGTCCCCACCTTCACCGGCACGACAACCCGCGACGGGCTGCCGGCGGCCTGGCGGCTGGCGAATCTCGTCCTTCACGCGCTTCTCATCATTGTCAGCTTCATCGTGCTTGCCGGCATCTTCTGGGCCGAAGAGATCGTGGGGCTCTATGCCGCGGGATTCGGGAGCATCCCCGGGAAGCTCGAACTCACGGTCGAGCTTACCCGGATCATGATGCCCTTCCTCCTGCTCGTCGCCCTTGCGGCCTGGGCGATGGGGTGCCTGAACGCCCGCGGCCGTTTCTTCGTCCCGGCGCTGGCGCCGGCCATGTTCAACCTGGCCACGATCCTGATCGGAATTGGCATCTGGCTGCGCCGGGATCTCTTCGGGCCCCAGCCGATCATCTGGATGGCAATCGCGGCGATCCTCGGCGGCGCCGGTCAGATCGCGCTCCAGATTCCGCTGCTCAGGAGGGAGGGTTTCCGGCTCCGGATCGTCACCGGCATCGGGCGCATTTTCGGCGATCCCGGCGTGAAGCGGATCCTTACGCTCATGCTGCCGGCGACCATCGGCCTGGCGGCGACCCAGATCAACATCTTCGTGAACACCTACTTCGCTGCTTCAATCCCGAGCGCCGTATCCTGGCTGAACTATTCCTTCCGCCTGATGCAGCTCCCGATCGGGCTCTTCGGCGTGGCGATCGCCGCGGCGACGCTGCCGGCCGTCTCACGACACGTGGCCGAGGAGGATCCGGCGGAGTTCCGCAGCACGCTGAAGCACTCGCTCCGCCTCGTCTTCGCCATCAATGTGCCCGCCTCTCTGGGGCTGGCCTTGCTCGCCGTGCCGATCATCCGGCTGATCTTTGAACGGGGGGAGTTCGGCGCCGCTGATACCGAGGCCACCGCCGCGGCGCTGCGCTACTACGCGATCGGGCTATTCGCGTACTCCGGCGTCAAGGTCATGGTCCCGGCTTTCTACGCGCTCGGCCGCACCCGCGCGCCTGTGGCGATCTCGATCCTGTCCGTCGGGGTGAACGTGGTCCTCAACATGATCCTCATCGGGCCGATGGGCTTTCGTGGCCTCGCGCTCGCAACCTCCCTCGCCTCACTGCTGAACCTTTTCCTGCTTCTCGTGTTCATGCGGCGCGCCGCCGGGTCCCTTGGCGAGGCGTCGCTTCTCGGGGCGCTCGTGCGCATCTCGCTCGCCGGGGCCGCGATGGGAATCGCAGCCGTGGCGGTGCACGGCTGGATATCGGGCGCGTTGTCCGGAGCGGGCGTGGGCGCCCAGATCCTCTCGCTCGGCCTGGCGATCTTCGCGGGAATCGGCGTGTTGCTAGCGGCCGGGCGGGTCCTGGGCGTCGAAGAGATTGGGGGCGCCCTCGGCACCCTTCTGGCGCGCCTCAGACGCCGGAGCGGGTAGGGCGTTTCGGATGCTCCGCTGTAAACGGTTGAAATAATTGATAAAATAGTTTGCTCTTGGCCTCCGAATCCGCCTCTCGCGCGCCGGCGCTCGTCCCCGGACAGGGCCTTCC
>JAUYMQ010000375.1 GCA_030698575.1 Deltaproteobacteria bacterium | reverse complement strand
CTCAGGCAGTACACGACCAGCCGCGCGCTCTTGTCGGCCGGCAGCTTGCGGGTGTTTGCCTCCACCTCGTTGAAGGGGAGGAAGAGGTCGGTCCCGGCGATCTCGCCCGCATAGGGGATGTGGACATTGATGAGCGGGAAGCTCTTGCGCTCGAGCAGCCTGGCCAGCGCGGCGGGGCTCACGTCGGTGTAGCTCCGGCCGGCCCCGACCGACACCTTCCGGATTCCCGGATCCCGCTCACCGGCTCCCGCCACCCCGCCCGTGCCGAGCAGCGTCATCACGGCCATGCCGACAGCCGCCAGCACGAGCCGTCGGCCCTCCGAGCCCCTTCCCGGCATCACGCCTGCCTCCGCTGTCATGGGTTCCCCATCGCCTTCGCTGAAGACGTGGTACTCCGCCCTCCCGGGCCGCGCCGCGCGCGGCTCCGCCCACCCGGTAGCCGGTCTTCTTGACCGCCTCGTGAAGAGACGGGAGCCCGGTCTCCCTCGGCTCGTAGCTGACGAAGGCCCGACCGGTGGCTAGGTTCACGGTCGCCGCCCTCACCCCGGGCACTGCCCGCAGGGCGCCCTCCACGGCCTGAACACACGCGGGACAGGTGAGTTCCGGAAACGGGCAGCTCGATCCGCTCCGGCCGGTCCCGTCCCCGCCCTTGCGCGTGGTGGCCGACGGAGCCTTCTTCAGCTTCCCGCCCGTCACCACTTCAGTGGTCGCCCGCTTCATCGGTTCCTCCTGTGGCCGGATCGATCCTCATCTTCGCCGTCGGCTCATTCGATGGTGGCCATGGCTGCCGGTTGGCGCGAGCGTCACGGAAGCAGGCGGGCCTCCGGACAGGCTCCGCATGATAGTACTCGATCAGCCGGCCGACGAGGCGCTGGAGTCGTCGTCCCGCCTCGCATCTCCGACGTCGACGCCACTCATCGGTTCGGCCACTCGACCAACGCCACCCCCGCGACGGTCAGGGCGACGCCAAAACCCTCGAGTTGCCCCAGCGACTCCCGGAACACAAGAACTCCCAGAAGGACCCCCAGGACCGGCGTCAGAAAGGTGTACGCCGGTTCCCTACCGCTTGGGAGGCTCGATCGCCGCCCGGATGTAGGTGATCACGTCGACCATCTCGTTCTCCTTGAAGGTGGGCCACTCCAGCCCCAGCTCCTTCATCTTTTGTTCCATGTTCACCGCGTGGGTCCACATGACCTCGGCCCAGAGGATGGGAGAGGCATACTGGCGGAACCGCGACAGCGAAGACCCGATCCCGGGCCGATCTCCCGCCACCCGATGGCACGTCGCGCACCCCTTGCTGGCGAACAGCCGCTCGCCGCGCCTTGCGCTGCCGGGCTGGTCGAGGAAATGAAGGGAATAGAGGTAGGTCAAGAGATCCAGCATCTCGGGTTCTGTCAGGGGCTGGGGAGCCAGCCCCTTGGACTCCCGGAGCTGGCGCATCTGGGGAGCGTGGTTCCACATCACGCCCGCCATCTGGGTCACCGTCTTGTGGCGAACCGGCGGCCGGCCCAGGTCGGGCGCCAGGCTCCCTCCCACCCCGTTGATCGCGTGGCAGGTGGCGCAGCCGTGCTCGGCATAGACCTTCCGTCCTTTCTGCGGGTCCCCCCAGAGAGCGTAGGTCTCCTGGCCCCAGGCGCGGCCGGCCAGGAGCGTGATCGCGACAAGTCCGATCGTGAGAATCACGCGGCCCGTCCTCATGGCTGTCCTCATTTCAGGGAGGAGAGGTAGCCGACCAAGGCGCTCAGACCCTCCTCCCCCAGCTCCTTGGAGTCGGGCATGGCCGAGCCGGGCTTCACCGCTTCGGGATCTCTGACGAAACGCCCCAGCCATGCCGCGTCCCGGAGGCTTCCAACGCTAGACAGGTCCGGCCCCGACGCGCCGCCTTCGCCGGCGACCGTGTGACAGGCCCCGCATCCCTGGGCCTCGAAGACCTCGCGTCCCCTCTGGAGCTCGGGAGAAAGGATGGCGCCCGCGACCGGAGCACGCCCGGCCGGGGCCGGGGCCGTCGCACCCTTCTAGGTCAGGAACAGGACGCCCACGAGCACCGCGGTCGCCGCGAGCGATGCCACGGGCCCCCGGAGTGGGCTCCGCGCCGGCCCTCGGTCCAGGAACGGGAGCAGGAGCAGCGCGAGGAAGCCCAGGACGGGGATCCAGAAGGCGGGGAGCACGGTCCAGCGTCCAGGAAAGACCCAGAGCAGCTCGAAGAGGAAGTAGAAGTACCACTCCGGACGGGGAACGTAGGTGGTCGTCGTGGCATCGGCGATCTCCTCCAGCGGCGCCCCGTATCTCAAGGCCAGCCACGAAGCGATCAGGAGAAGCGCGAGCGCCACCTCGGCATCCCGGGTCAGGTGCTCGAGGAAGCTGGCCCCCTCGGCCTTGGATTCCTCGTAGCGGGTCCGGTACTCCTCCGGGCAGATCACGGCCAGGCGCCCGACAGGCGGCGGGGCGATGCCCTGTCGGATAACCATGAAAAGGTGGACGGCCACCAGGAGCCAGAGGAACGTCGGCAGAAACAGGACGTGAAAGGCGAAGAAACGCCCGAGGGTCCTGATTCCCACCTCGGGGCCGCCCCTGAGCAGCCGGGCGGCCACATCGCCCACTCCGGGCGCCCACTCGGCGATGTGCGTCCCCACCACCGTGGCCCAGTAGGCCTTCTGGTCCCAGGGAAGGAGGTAGCCGGTGAAGCCGAAGGCGAAGATGATTCCGAGGAGCAGCACCCCGACCACCCACGACGTCTCCCGCGGGTACTTGTAGGCGCCCATGAAGAAGACCCGGACCAGGTGCAGGACCGCGAAGATCACCACGAGGCTCGCGCTCCAGCGGTGGAGCCCCCGCACGTAGGCGCCGAAGGGGACCTGCTCGGTGATGTACTGAACGCTCCCGTACGCGTGCTCGACGGAGGGAACGTAGTAGAAGGCCAGGAAGATGCCCGTCACGGTCTGCACGAGCAGCAGAAAGAGCGTGGCGCTCCCCAGGGTGTGAGGCCATCCGACGGCCCTCGGGATGCGCCGGTAGAAGAACCCCGCCGCGAGCGACCGGGTACCCAGCCGGTCGTCGAGCCATGCGCCGAGACTCACGAGTGGTACCGCCCCACGCGCTCGAGCCGCTCGTTCACGCTATAGATCTCGCCGGCGTAGAGCACCCCCTTCTCCACCTTCATCTCGTGACGGTCCAGCGGGCGCTGAGGCGGCCCGGCGAGCACGCGCCCGCTCCGATCGAACACCCCGCCGTGGCATGGGCTGAAGAAGCGCTGCGCGGCGGGATTCCAGTTGACGGGGCAGCCGACGTGGGTGCAGTGGTTGTGGAACACCTCGAATGTGCCGTCGGCCTTCCGGGACACGAAGGCTCCCATCCTTGGCGCCTCCTCCGGCCACACCGGGCGCCGGAGCGGCATGAGCGCCACGAACCTGATCTCGCCGACCTTGAAGCCGTCCACCGGTCCCGCTTCGGCCCAGGCGAACTCCCGGCTCCTCAGCGCCGGAAGCCCGAAGAAGCCTCCCAGGGGGATACCGAGAATCCCCCCGATGGCCCCCGAGATGGCGCCAAGGAGGACCATCGTGAACCGCCGGCGGGATCGAGGCAATGACGCCTGGTGATGTGGCTCGCTCGACATGAAAGGGGTCCTCCGTTCAGCTCACCATGTGGCACTCACGGATCCGCTTCAGGAACGGCGCCTCAAGCTCCGCTCCGGCGCTGGAGCCGGGCTGCGCATGTGCCCCGGCTGACGCTCTCGACCCGGCGGACGACGGTCGCGCCCCACACGACCCGCGGGTCTCATCGCTCTGGTGCCTCCGGGGGCTCACCGAGTCGAACCTTCATGGCGAGCTCCGCCCCGCCGCGACGAACCTTCAGCTCCGCGTCGCTTCCGGGAGGCGTTTTCGCCGTCAGCCGCGGAAGCTCGTCGGCGCCCCGGATCGGCTTCCCCTGGAAGGCCACGATCACGTCCCCGGGCCGGATGCCGGAGCGGGCCGCGGGAGCGAGGGTGACCAGGGGCGTTAACGCCGCCACGACCTCGCCCATCTCCACCATCGCGGTGAGGACGGTGCCGGAGAAGCGCGCGGCCACGCGCGTATCGTCCAGGTTGGCGCGGGCGACCTTCACGCCAGCGGCTGCGGACTGGATCCGCGCCTCGTCCAGCTGCTGGGCGGCCATCAGCTCCCGGGCGGTGTGCAGCGCGTGCTCGGCCTGCTCGAGCTGGGCGCGCGCCTCCTCGGAGCCAAGCTCGGCGAAGGGCTGGCCGGCCGCGACCCGGTCCCCTTCCCGTACGGCCAGTCGGACGATCTTCCCCCCGACCCTGGCGCCGATCGCCGCCTGGTCTCCCTCGATCTGCCCGCTGACATCGAGGACACCCGACGCGGGCGGCGCAGGCCGGGAGAGCATCCAGGCCCCGAGGGCGAGCGCCGCCGCCAGCGCGCCCGCCAAACCCACCGTCCTTGTCGCCGAGGTCACAGCGGGAACACCTTGACCTCGCCCGCGGTCAGCTCATGCACCTCCGTCCGGAGGCCAAACTTCATGACGGGCATCTCGCACCGCGCCGCGCTCACGGTGAGCGCCTCGTGGGACACCTCCAGCTCCAGGGAATGGCCCCGGTAGCGAACGGAGAGCCGGAGGCGCCGCAGGTCGTCCGGGAGCCTCGGGTTCAGCCAGAGCACGTCGCCGCGCAGCTCGAGACCCGTGTAGCACCGCTGGACGAGATCCACGGTGCCGGCCATCGCCCCCAGGTGAATCCCCTCGGCCGTGGTCCCGCCCTGGATATCCGCGACATCGGTGCGCAGGGCCTCGACGAACAGATGCCAGGACCGTCGTCGGTCGGAGCGGGCGAGGACCCAGGCGTCGGTGACGCGGCTCAGCGAGGAGCCACGGGCGGCGCGCCGGAGGTAGTACTCGATCGTGCGCGGGATGCTGGCCGGATCGAAGGGGTATCCGAGCCGCTCGAACAGGGCCCCGAGCTCCTCTGCCGAGAAGAGATAGAAGAGCATCAAGACGTCGGCCTGCTTGGACAGCTTGTAGCGGTTCGGGCTCTTTCCCTCGAGCTCCAGGATGAAGTCGAGGCGGTAGAGGCTCCCGTACCGGCGGCGGTAGCTGTCCCAGTCGAACTCCTCGAGCTGCTCGTAGCCCTCGAACTGGCTCAGGAGGTCATCTCCGTGAAAGACCAAGCGGAGCTTGCGGCTGATCTCGTTCCACCGGCTGATCTCTTCAGGGGTCAGGCCGAGCGTGGCGCAGAGCTCCCGCTGCCGATCGTGGGGCAGCGCCTGCAGCATGTCGGCTGCGCGCCAGAGAACCCACGCCGCCATCAGGTTGGTGTAGGCGTTGTTCCTGAGCCCGGGTCGGTCGGAGCCCGGGTCGGCGTCATGGTACTCGTCCGGTCCCATGACCCCCAGGATCTCGTACCGGCCGAGATCCTCGTTGTAGGTCGAGAGGCTCGCCCAGAAGCGCGCGATCTCGAGGACCATCTCGGCGCCGTAAGCGGAGAGGAACTCCGCGTCGGCCGTCGCCTGATAGTACTGCCAGACGTTGTACGCGATGGCTGCGCCAACGTGGCGCTGCAGCTGCGAGTGGTCGGGCATCCACCGGCCGGACCTGGGGTTGAGAAACAGGACCGGGGTCTCGTCTCGACCGTTGCTCCCGCTCTGCCACGGGTACATGGCGCCGCTGTACCCGGCGGCGCGGGCAGCGGCGAGCGCCTCGCCGAGGCGCCGGTGCCTGTAGCGAAGGAGGGAGCGGGTGATCTCCGGCATCCGGAAATTGGCGAACGGGAAGACGAACAGCTCGTCCCAGAACACATGCCCGCGATAGGCCTCGCCGTGCAGGCCGCGCGCGGGCACGCCGACGTCGAGATCGATGGTGTGCGGCGAGACGGTCTGGAGGAGGTGGAAGGCATGCAGTCTGAGGACCAGGGCCGCCGGGAGATCCCCATCGGCGCTGTCGTTCTCCTCGATCTCGATGTCGAAGCGCTGCCAGAGGCGCGCCCAGGCCTGCGCGTGAGACTGCCGAAGCGCCTCGAAGTCATCGGCCCGGGCAACCGCCGTCCGGGCTTCCAGGCCGCACTCCGTGATCGCGGGATCACGGGACGTGTACAGGGCGAAGAGCTTCTCGACGGTCAGCGGGCGGTCCGGGCCCACCTCGGCGGAAAACGTCTCGGCGACGTAGCCTGGCTCTGCCTGCACGCGGCGTGCGGCGCTCACAAGCCTGCCGTCGAGGAGGACCCGGGTCCGCGCCGCCTGGGCCACGCCGATCTCGGACCGGGTCGTCCTCATCTTGAGGGCGATGGTGTCGGGCCCGACGCTCCCGCTCTCGACCGGGACAAGGTGCTGGTGCGCGAGGTCACGGTAGCGCTGAACGCCTCGGTTTGTGACCCGACCGTCGAGAGCCGCCCGCAGCTCGATGGGGCCCTCCCAGGACTCCGGGATCAGCGTGGTCTCAAGGGCGCCGAGATGCGGCCAGCGCATGTGCACGAGGCGCCGGCTCTCGATCCGGGTCCGGCGTCCTTCCCGGTCTTTGACGCGGACCGTCCGGGAGAGCACTCCCTGGCGGAGATCCAGCTCCTGGACATACGAGAGGATCTCGACAGATCGAAGATCCAGCCAGTCTCCGCCGGGCGTCCGGAAGGTCAGCGGGAGCCAGTTGGGAAGGTTCACCAGATCCTCGTGCTCGACCGCCCGGCCCGCCAGCTCCGTCGTCAGGCGGTTGTAGCAGCCGGCGACGTAGGTCCCGGGGTAGTGCAACCCGTCCGCGGTGGCCTCCGGCGCTGCCCCGCGAGTCGCGAAGTAACCGTTGCCGAGCGTGCAGAGGGCCTCGCGTCGGCCCTCCTGGGCCGGATCGAAACCCTCGTAGCGGAGCGTCCAGTCCTTCACCGATCCGTTTCCGTGTGTTCTGGCCCAGCCTCGCGCGCAAGGCGGACTGCAGCGAGGTCGGCCACGACGCGATCAGCGCCCGCACGCCGCAGCGCCTCGGCCTGGCCGGCCCTGTCCACGCCGATCACGAGCCCGAAGCCACCCCGGCGGCCCGCCTCCACCCCGGCAAGGGCATCCTCCACGACGACGGCCCGGGCCGGCTCGGCTCCCAGCCGCCGGGCCGCTTCGAGAAACATGTCGGGGGCCGGCTTGCCCGCGAGGCGGAGCCGCGCCAGCTCCACGCCGTCGACCTGGGCGTCAAAGAGATCTGTCACTCCGGCTGCCTCCAGCACTGCCGCACAGTT
>JAUYMQ010000385.1 GCA_030698575.1 Deltaproteobacteria bacterium | reverse complement strand
TTCCACTGTTGCCGGAGCCCGAGCAGGATCGGGAGCTGGCCGAAGTAGCCCCTCCGAGCACGCGCACCGCCAGGGCGAAAGTTATACCCCGTTCGGCATAGAGGCGCTCCACAGCGTCGGACGTGGGGGCGCAGGCGCCCTCGGCCAGGCACGTATAAGTGGAAATCGCGCCGAATCCCTCGTAATGTTCCTCGCCGCTGGTCACCTTCATTTCGGTCGCCAGCTGGATGTCGCGATACGCGGGTTCGGTCATCAGCACGTACTCATCATGGGGGATCGAGTTCTTGAGCAACCGGTGCGCCAGGATTACATCCACGCCGGATACGTTCTCGAAGCGTCCCACCTTGTGGAAAAGGGCCTCGCCGCTGTGGACGACGATCTTGAGCTTGAGCTTATCGATGTTCTGGCAGGTCGGGCACGCGCACAGGGCGAACTCCGAGCCCGCCAGGACTGCGCGCGCGAACGCCTCGAAAAGGCTGACGAGCTTGCGGCCGATCAAAAGTCGCATCTCCTCCCATGCGTCTCCGTCGTCCGGCTTGATCGCGTAGAGGAATACCGCATCCCCTTCGATTTCCTTCACTTCGAGGGGGATCTCGATCTCGCGGATGATCGCCTCGAGCAGTTTGGTGATCACCATCTGCCCGTGCACCATGGCTGTTTGATTGGCCAGCATGAACTGCGTGTAGCCGCTGATGTCGGCCAGAATCAGGACGACGCGTTCGGTGCGTGACTCCATCGGATCTCCGTTCGAAAACGTGCTCTGAGTGGCCATGCACGGCTGCCCGGGCAGGATACCATGCCTTGATCGTCCAATACCAACTCGGGAGGCGCCAGGCGGATGCCCGGGTGCGTTACCCGGAGTGCTCACAGTAGAGCTTGATCGCGGCAAGCGAGTTTCGAACAGTAGAACGCGCAAGCGGCATGCCGAAGATCCGCTCGAGCGACGAGCCGAGAATCGGAACAGCGCATGAAACCGACAATTCGGCGGTGAGCCGCGCAGCGGACGCCCCCTTGTAGCGGATCGTGTAGGTTTCATCGAAGTCGAAGACCCATAACCGAAGTGAAGAACGGAGGACGGACGGAGGTTCGACCAGCGTGGGGTGATCGTGAAGGATGAACGGTACCGGGCCGAGACGATAGCGCCAGCGGACGTGCTGCCCGGCGCGAGGGTAGTCGAGCGGAGCGTCAAGCGGTTCAACGATGGCGGCATCCCAGCAGACGACTTCGGCGGGGATACTGAGAGCCCGCCACACCCGTTCCCGGGCAGTAGCGATCTCGATGGATTCTCGAAACCGTCTCACGCACAGCCGCCTGACGCCCGCGATCGGCTTCGTGGCACAGGCCGCCGATGCAGGGCCGCGCGCCTACTCGTCTGCACTGAACATGTCGACGACGACCTTCCACTGACCATCGCGCCGTTCCCAGACGACTACGTACTTGGCTAGCCGGGCAATGCCGTCGGGTGTCTCGATGATCCCCTTGCCCACATCGTAGGCGAGGTCACCGGACACCTTTGCAAAGGAGGATTCCCACTTGAGCGTCAGACCCTCGGTGTCGGCCATCGCCTGCCAGGCCGCGCGAATCGCCTCGGCGCCCACGACCGCTGGTGCATCGGGCGGGAGCTGCCGCGCGTCCTCCCAGTGAAGCCCTGCGATCCAATTGATGTCCTTCGCTTGGAATCGATCGGACCATTCGTGCTCGAGAGTCATGATCCTTTCAACACTATCGGCCGGTTCCGACGACCCTGAGCACCCTGACGCGAGCAGCAGGAGACAGAGGCTCGTCCCAAGGTGGTAGCCCTTCATTTCGATCCTCCTTTCATCTCGCGGCATAACGAACGCCAGACATCTTCATGAGTCTCCCGGGCGGCGAGCCACAACGCCGTAATGGTACGGCGGGAGATCAACGAACGGAATCACGAGTTCAAAACCCGCTTGTTGCAACCAGGCCTGACACTGTTCGGGCCGTGGCCGGATGCTTAGGTCGGGGCCACGAGGCGTCGTCGCATCGTACACCCAGTGGGTAACGGCAACCTTGCCGCCCGGACAAAGTATTCGGTACGCTTCCTTCAGCAAGCCAACCGGGTCTTCAGCGTGAAGGATGTTGAATAGCATTGCATAGCCTACGGCGCAGTCGGGTAGCCCCGTCCCCTGGGCAACGAAATCGTGCAGATCTCCCCGGATGTTGGCAAGACCGAGGGACCCTGCCCTTTCGAGAGTGGCCTTGACCATCATTGGATCGATGTCAAATGCGTAGACAGTACCCGTTGTCCTAGCCGCGGCGGCCAGGGAAAACGTGCCGTAGCCACAACCGAAGTCGACGACGGTTGCCCGGGTATCGGTGAAGTCGAGCCGATCGAGGAGGTTCGGGGCATCGAAGAAGGCGGCCCACGTCGTTACATCCGGCATGCCACTGTCGCGGATCTTCACGGAAACTCGATAATGCTGGTCAACCGATCGGGCTTCAGCTGGAGCGTCTTGCCGGGCGGGACGCAGGATGGAAAGAGTTCTCTTCGGCTATACGGAAGATCGAGCCGACTGAATGCCAAGGAACGACCCCTGTTCGGTTTATTCGAGGTCACACGGATAGTAGTTTTGCTTCACTGAGACGAACTCGGTAGAAATCTCGTGTACGACGACACGTTCCAACTGTGAGCTCTCGGCGACCGTCTGTCCGCCTGGGTCGACAATGCAGCCGCGCCCCTCGAAGATGCCCCCCGCCGAGTCTGCCCCGTATCGGTTGGACGAAGCTACGTAGCAGCCCGATGAGATCGCAGCCATCTTGAGCGCTACGTCGAACATATGAGCAGCTTCGACCGGCATTGCACGGGGCACGACGATCAGATGTACACCGTCGCGTCCGTACCGGCGGGCGTGCTCCGTGAACATGACATCGCTACAGATGAGAAAGCCGACTCGCAAAGGCCCCGCTTGAACGATCTCGAACTTGCGCTCACCAGGCTCATACCAAACCGTCTCACAATAGCTCGGCGGCGTATTCGGAATGTACTGTTTCGTATGGGTGGCCTGAATTCCATCCTGGCGCGTCCAGACGAACCCTTCGTTGCAGCGCCGCCCCTGGCGCTCGACCGACCGCGTCCCGAGGATGACCCCGACACCGAGTTCGTGGAGCGCAGCGATGCCCGCCTCGTGGTCAGCAACCGATTGCTTCCAGGCGACGGGATCAAAGGACGACCTTGCTGACAGCCAGGGCCCGAACGGAAGCTCGTTCAGCACGAAGATGTCCGGTTGAGCGCGGCCGAGGCCGGCGATCAGCTTCGCCCAACTCTCCGTGCCGGGCAACAGCTCGGCATCCATCTCTCCCACCGCGACGCGAATGGTGCACCCAGGTTCCCTCCAAAGAGATGTTCGTCCCGCCTAGAGGAACGGCAACCACCGATGAACCCGGGCGCAGTAGTTTTCGTAGGCGGCCCC
>JAUYMQ010000365.1 GCA_030698575.1 Deltaproteobacteria bacterium | reverse complement strand
CTTCCAGAAGGGCAGGCAGGAAGTCGGGCAGGCGCTCCGCGAGCTTTCGGAAAGCCTTCCCGCGGTGGCTCCGCGCGTCTTTCCGATCAGATTCCAGCTCGGCGGCGGATCGGCCACTCTCGTGATCGAAGAAGAGTGGATCGTAGCCGAACCCGCTGGTCCCTCTCGGCGCGCGCAGGATCGCGCCGCGCCAGCGACCCTCCTCCCAGATAGCCTCGCCTGATGGGAGCGCGGCGGCCGCGACGCAGACGAAGTCCGCGGCGCGGGCGGCGTCCGGCACTTCCTTCAATGCAGCGAGCAGCTTCTGGTTGTTCCTCGCGTCCGATCGCGGCTCTCCGGCATAGCGCGCGGAGTAAATTCCCGGCTCGCCGCCCAGATGCTCCACCTCGAGCCCTGAATCATCCGCCAGCGCCGGCAGGCGGGCCTCCCTGGCGATCGCCCGGGCTTTCAGCAGCGCGTTCTCACGAAAGCTTGCGCCAGTCTCCTCCACCTCGCTAATCCGGGGAAAGGCGTCCAGTCCGAGGAGCGTCAGCCCCAGGGGGTGAAGGATCCGGCGTAACTCGTCGAGCTTGCCCAGGTTGCGCGTGGCGATCACCACGCGCGCAGTGTTACCGCTTTTTGCCAAGGATCTCCTTCTGGATCTCGAAGAGCGCCTCGATGCCGCCCATGGCGACACGGGTCATGCGATCCATATCCTCTTTCGAGAAGGCGCCCGACTCGGCCGTGCCCTGGATCTCGACGAAGTCCATGTCGCCCGTCATGACGAAGTTCATGTCGACCTCCGCCTTGCTGTCCTCCTCGTAGCCGAGATCCAGGCGCAGCTCCCCCTCGACGATCCCCACGCTGACGGCCGCGACCAGCCTGGCCAGCGGAAGGGTCTCGATCTTCTTCGATTCAACGAGGGGAACCAGGGCATCAGAAAGAGCGATGCAGGCGCCCGTGATCGAGGCGGTTCTCGTGCCGCCATCGGCCTGTATTACGTCACAATCGATCCAGACGGTCCGCTCGCCCAGCGCGGCCAGATTGGTCACGCAGCGCATCGAGCGTCCGATGAGTCGCTGGATTTCCTGCGTGCGGCCGCCCACCCGGCCCCGCGAGGCCTCCCGCGCGCTCCGGCCCGTTGTCGAGCCGGGGAGCATGCTGTACTCGGCCGTCACCCATCCGTGACCACGGTCGCGCATCCAGCCCGGCACGCCCTCCTCGACGTTCGCCGTGCAGATGACGCGCGTGCCACCCATCTCCATCAGCACCGACCCGTGGGAGGTGCGAATGAAATCGCGCTCGATGCGCACCGGTCGCAACTCCTCGGGCCCTCTTCCGTCGGGTCTCAAGGTTTCCAGAGCCTCCCTGTCAGGGTACGGGTGGAGATTGTGGGGCGATCCCGCGGCGCAGATCCAGTTCCCGCCTGAAAACAACCACGGCCTCGGTGAGCGCCCCGGCGATGCGGGCCTGCTCCGCCGGATCGGAGAGACGCCGCGATTCCCCGGCGTTGGTCATGAATCCCAGCTCAACGAGCACGGCGGGCATCTCGACGCCCGCGAGCACCCAGAAGGGCGCCTGCTTCACACCGCGGTTCTTCGATCCGGTGACATCCCCGAGTCGCATCTGGACGAGGGCGGCGAGGCGCGCGCTCTCCTCCATCGACTCGGCCTGCATCAACCCCTGCAGCGTAGCTTGCAGGAAGCTCGGGGGGAAAGACTCGCCGCCGTCCGGCCCGGCCGCGTTCTCGAGGGCCGCCACGCGGCCCGCTTCCGCGTCGGTTGCGGTTTCGCTCAGGACAAAAGTCTCGTAGCCCCGGGCGGAAGGCGACGGCGAGGCGTTGGCGTGGAGGCTGATGAAGAGGTCTCCGTCCTCACTCGTGGCCAGCGCGCTGCGCTCCGGAAGCGAAACCGCGATGTCGCTCTCGCGTGTGAGCACCACGCGGCATCCCAGCCGTGCCCGCAGGCTGTCGGCCAGCTTGCGGGCGACCGCAAGCGCCACGTCCTTCTCGAGCGCCCCGCCGGGGCTCTCCGCACCAAGATCGTCACCGCCGTGTCCGGGATCGACAATCACGGTGCGGAGCGCCGTTCCGCCGGGGAGTTGATCGGCGGTGGAGGGCGCGTTCTCGATAAAGGCGGCCCGAAGGGGGCCGATGAATTCCTCCGGTACGAGCAACTCGTCGCTCACCCGCACCGGGGCGCGCGCGAGGCGCAGGGTCCTGTCGCCGTACTCGATGTTCCGGCTCCCGGCGCGCAGACGGAGTGCCTTGCGCCCGACGAGCGCGTCGAGCGCGCCCTCCCGGGGCCGCCACTCCCCTTCCAGGCCGAGCGCCGCGAGAAGATCCAGCGAAGATACGTAACGGCCGCCCTCGATGAGACGCGCCGCAAGCCTGACCGGCGCACGCCCCGGAAGCTCTACCTCCACCCAGGGATCCCGCTCGTCGGGCCCTCCCCGGGCCTCGCCAAGCGCGGGGCCGGGTAGCGCCGTGAGAATGACCGCCGCCAGGAGAATCCGGAGCATGGCCGCCGGAACCGCCACGGGGTGTCGCAAGGCGCTGTTCGTTCGCGCGTTCATCAAGCCGTCCTCGGGGGGGGACACACAGCTGTCCGGGAGAATGGTCACCGGGCAGGGCCCTTCCGGGCCCCAGGGACCTTATCGGCAGCGTCGGACGCGCGCTTAGGTCGTCCCGGGCGCGCTACCCCAGGGAACGGACCATCTCCAGAACTTCCTCCGCGGATCGCTTCTCCTGCAGCTTCTGCTCGATGTGGGCCTGGCGAAGGACCCCCTCCTTGTCGACCACGAACACGGCCCTTCCCGAGATACCCATCTGGGGAAGATAGACGCCGTACTTCTCCGCCACCTCACCCTTCATATCGGCCAGGAGGGGAATCTCGATGCCGCCCAGCTCCTCACGCCAGGCCTTGTGAGCGTAGACACTGTCGCGGCTGATCCCGAGGATGACCGTGTCGGCCGCATCGAACTCCTTCAGGTGCTCGTTGTAGTCCGGAATCTGAACGGAACAGACGGGGCTGAAGTCGAGCGGATAGAAGGCGATGACGACGTTTTTCTTCCCCTTGTACTCACCGAGGGAAATCTCGCGATCCTCGGTGCTCTGCAGCTTGAAATCGGGTGCGGCTTCGCCGACGGTGGGCATGAGTTCCTCCTGGATGGTGCGGCCCTCCCCCGTCGCCACGGGGCGGGCGGTTTCCTGGAATGGAGGCACAATCGGCGACCGCCGCGACCTTAGGAGCCCGCGCCCTTTGCTGTCAAGGCACGCTCCCGGCCCCGCACGAAGCAGGCGAGGCGCCCCGGAGGGCGCCTCGCGCTGATGGTCATGGCCGGGGTTCGCCGCGGTCGCGCCGCCCCGGAGTCTCAGGTGCTCCTGCGGAGGCGGCGGCGAACGCCGGCCACCATGAGCACGGATGCGAAGAGGGCGATACCCACCCAGTTGAGCGCGGGGATCGAGCCCTGGTTGAGCGGCGTCGAAGCCGGGTCGGCCGGATCGGAACCGGCATCGAGCTCGTCGCGGTTGTAGAAGGTGTCCTCGTCGCGATCGAGCCCCATCCGGATGCCGAAGCTCACCGGGACCGCCGAGAAGGTCAGTTCGCTTCCGGCGGCGGCCATCGTCCGGAGGGAAGCCGCCGTGATCGGCGACTCGCCCACCTGGTCGGGCTGGCAGCTCGCGGTCGACGCGCCGGTCGAGGTGCAGTGGAAGCTCCGCGGGATGCCGCCGAAGACGCCGGTTACCACCATGTCGATGTCGCCCGCGTTCAGGACCGAGAAAAGCGTGCTGAGCTGGAACAGGAGCGTCGCATTGGAATTGTTCGTTCCGTCGAAGGTGATCTGGTGGCCGACGGCCCGGGCCTGTTCGGTCGGGAACTCCATCAGGAGCTGCACCATGTTGTTCAGCTGGACGGTGTGACCCTGCGCGGTGAAGGTGAAAACGAGGTTACTCAGGAAGGTCGTGAGCGAGTCTGTCTCGCCGTCGTGAACAAAGCCGAAGCCGTTGCGCGTGGTGGCGGGCGCCGCTACGCTCGCATCGGGGTGCAGGGAGAATCCGGTCTTCTCGTACATGTTTCGAAGCTGCGGCGTCTTCATCGCCTGCTGCACCTGATCCGCCACGGCGTTGATGAACCGCCCGTTCGTCCCCTTCGGCAGCGCGTGGCACTGGTTGCAGGTGAACTGGTTTCCGTCGCGGTTGACCGAGGTGTACTCCACGAGTGCCGCCGCCGCCGGCGAGCTGTGCGTCCCGTCGAGGTTCAGGTTCGGATTGGGCGGGAAGCCCACCGTCATGACGAAGTCGGTGAACTCCTGCATCGCGCTTGTCGAGAGCTGCGCGCTCCGCCGCATGAGCCCCGGGAAGGCCTTGTTGAAGGCGTTGAAATCCTCCCGGTCGCCGTGCCAGTGGAAGGGCTCCGTCCCCTCGAGACCGCGCAGCGTCTGCGTCGTGCGCGGTCCCTTGAGCGGATGGAAGGGCCCGCATCCGCACTGGTTCGGATTGGTCGCGCACTCGACGTTCACCCCGGCACTCGTCTGCGACGGGCGCGGGTCGAAGGGGCCCGCGTTTCCCGGATCGCCCAGATTCCACGCCAGCAGGTCGAAGTCACCGAAAGCGTGGCAGGTCGCGCAGGCGATGTCGCCGCGCCCGCTCGTCAGCTGCGCGTCGTAGAGGAATTTTCGCCCGTCCTTGATCACCGCTGGCTCGGGGTTGTAGAGGCTCGCTCGAGGCAGAATCTCCGTGTCGGTCGAGGTGTTCACTATCGAGACCGTGTTCTCGTGCCGGTTGAGCACATAGAGCCGCCCCGCCGTCTCGTTCAGCGCGACGCCCGTGGGCCCCTCGCCCACGTCGATGCGGGTCGTCAGCGTGCCGGGCACGCTGCTCGTGTCGATCTTGGCGACCTTCTTCGAGAGGATCGCCGCGGCGTAGAGCGTCGTGCCTGCACCGTTGAAGGCCATGCCGTTCGGCTGACCGATGCTCAGTGACTTGGTGATCGTGGAGATCGCCGCGTTGTCGTAGTCGATGTGCGGGTTCAGATTGATCGTGCCGTCCACCGTGGTGCCCGTGGCGACGGTCACCCGGGTGTCGACCAGGTGTCCGTTGAGGCCCGGAAGGCAGAGCGAGGACGGCTCGTTGTCGTCACACACGCCGTCCTCGTCTCCCATGGCGTCGCCGAGGATTTCCGGAGGCCGCTCGAAGCTCACCTCGTTGCGCGCATCGGTGTTCGAAACGTAAAGCCGGCCCGTGACCGGGTTGACGGCGATGCCGAAGTTCAGGGTGCCCACGGTGGCGACGTAGCCCGTGACCGAGGGCGTCCCGGCGTCGGCGTCGATGATCGCGACGTCGCGATCGAGCATCTGGATGGGGGTATTCGGCGCGGTCTCGAGTACAGCGTTCCACGAGCTGTCATTGTCGTCGCACCACTCGCTCGACGGGCTCCCGACGCAGTCGCGCCATTTGACGATGAGGCCGGTCTGCGGGGGTGTCCTGATAGTCCCCACGCCGCAGCTCTGGAACATGATCGGGCCGAAGGGAGCCGCGTTCGGGTTGTAGCCGGGCGGAGGCGGAACGGCGCCCCCGCTGTAGGGCCCGCTCGGGTCGGAAACCCGGGGGTTC
>JAUYMQ010000362.1 GCA_030698575.1 Deltaproteobacteria bacterium | reverse complement strand
TCGGCGTTCATCGAGAATCGCGCGCCGGATTTCCTGGCCCACCACTGACGCGCGGTTCCTCACCATTTCTGACGTTCCTGCAAAGCCTTCAGGGGGCCTCCGACCCAGCGCAGGTTTTGCAAGCAAACCGTGCGCGGCGGTGAATTTCTCCGACCCTCCAGCCCGTAATTTCTCTGGCAAGGTTCTTGCAGTCCCACTCTAGAGACGCTTTCGAGCAGAGACAGTTCAAGGACGGGAAGACCGGCCCGGATCGCGTTCGATGCTCCCCGGGGCCGAAGGAGGGAGGTATGAGCCACGGTCTAAAACTCGCGTTCGGCGCGGTTGCAGCCATCGCCCTCCTGCTGGCGGCGCCCGGTTTCGCATGGGGGGACGTGCTCACGATCGGCGCCAGCAAGGACAACACGATCTTCGAAGAGAACGGCACCTTCAGCAACGGCGCCGGCGATTACATATTCACGGGCAACACGAAGGACGGCGTGAACTTCACCCGCCGGGCGCTGATCGCGTTCGACATCGCGGGGTCGATCCCCGCCGGCTCGACGATCAACAGCGTCTCGCTCCAGGTGTTCGTCTCGCGCACGCGGACCCAGAGCGGCACCGGCGCGCTGCACAAGCTGCTCGCCGACTGGGGCGAGGGGACGTCGAACGCCAGCGGAGAGGAAGGGGCGGGAACGAGCGCCGCCACGGGCGACGCCACGTGGACCCACCGCTTCTATAGCACGACCACCTGGACCACGAACGGCGGCGACTACAACGCGACGGCGAGCGCCACGACGAGCCTCGGCGGGCAGAACAGCTTCTATTCCTGGTCCTCCGCCGGCATGGCCGCCGACGTCCTGGGCTGGCTCAACAACCCCGCCACCAACTTCGGCTGGATCATCCTCGGGAACGAGACCGGCACACGGGTGGCCAAGCGCTTCGACAGCCGCACCAATCCGATCACCACCCAGCGCCCCATGCTGACGATCAACTTCACGCCGCCGGCTCCCACGGGCGCCTGCTGCGACGCGGGCGGCGGCTGCACGGTGGTGCTGGATCCCGGCGGCGCCTGCGGCGGCGCCTATCAGGGCTCGGGCACGGTCTGCAGCCCCAACCCCTGCCCGCAGCCGACGGGGGCCTGCTGCTTTCCCGACGCCACGGCGACCTGCAACGAGATCACGGAGGCGAGCTGCACGGGCGGCGGAGGAACGTTCCAGGGGAACACGACCACCTGCGCGCCCAACCCCTGCCCGGTCGTGCTCACGCCCTACCTCGACGCGCTGCCCATCCCCGCGGTCGCCCAGCCTTCGACGGGGAGCCCGGGCGGCGTGGCTGCGTACAACATCGCCATGCGCGAGATCGAGCAGCAGCTCCACACCGAGCTGGCCAACCCCACGCGGCTCTGGGGCTACGGCGACGGCCCGACGGGCGCCAGCTTCCCGGGGCCGACCATCGAGGCGACAAGTGACCAGCCCGTGACCATCAACTGGATCAACGACATCAAGGATTTCGACACGGGCCTGAACCGCACCTCGCATTACCTGAACGTCGACACCTGTCCGCACGGCGCGGATGACCAGAGCGTGCGCACGGTGGTGCACCTTCATGGCGGGCACGTGCCGGCGGCGTTCGACGGCTACCCGGAGGACACCTTCCTCCCGGGCAACCAGGAGACCTACGTTTACCCCAACAACCAGATCCCCTCGACGCTGTGGTTCCACGATCACGCGCTGGGGATCACGCGCCTCAACGTCTACATGGGGCTCGCGGCGTTCTACCTGATCCGCGATTCCGTGGAGCAGGCGCTCGACCTCCCCGCGGGGGAGTTCGAGATCCCGGTGGCCATCCAGGACCGCACGTTCAACCCAGACGGCTCGCTGCAGTACCCGTCGGCATGGCAGGATCACTTCTTCGGCGACACCTTCGTCGTGAACGGGAAGGCCTGGCCTTACCTGAACGTGAAGAAGGGGAAGTACCGTCTCCGACTCCTGAACGGATGCAATTCGCGGACCGTCCGGCTGTCGCTCTCGAACGGCGCGTCCATGCGGATCATCGGCCAGGAGGGCGGGCTGCTTCCCGCGCCGGTGACCGTGACCGAGATTACGCTCGGGCCCGCCGAGCGGGCGGACACGATCATCGACTTCGCGCCCTATGCCACGGGAACGGAGATCATCCTTCAGAACGATGCGCCTGCGCCTTTCCCCGGCACGCCGGGAGTGGGCGTCATTCCGGAGGTAATGAAGTTCATCGTTCAGGCGGAGGCGGGCGACACGGATCCCGTGCCCTCGACGCTCAGGACGCTCGAGGTGCTCGACGAGAACGACGCCGTCATCGAGCGGACCTTCGAGCTGAAGAAGGGCCCGAGCGATCCCTGCGCGCCCTTCGAGTGGGAAGTCGTCACGACGCAGGGTCTGAACGGCGCCGCCACCGGCAGCAAGTGGGTGGACATCACCGAGTTCCCGGAGCTCGACACGACCGAGGTATGGACCTTCGTCAACCGCTCGGGGGTCACCCATCCCATGCACATGCACCTGGTTTTCTTCCAGGTCCTCGACCGGCAGGCCTTCGAGGAGCAGGGCGGGCTGGTGGTGACCATCGGATCGCCGGTTCCGCCCCCCGCGCACGACGCGGGCTGGAA
>JAUYMQ010000358.1 GCA_030698575.1 Deltaproteobacteria bacterium | reverse complement strand
CCGGGCTGGATGACAGAGGCGGCCCCGACCTTCGCCATGGTGTCTACGGAATCACGAAAGGGGAAGAATGCGTCACTGGCAACGGCGCAGCCGCGAAGCGACAGGCCCGCCTTCGCGGCCTTCGAGACGGCGATCTCGGCGGAATCAATGCGCGACATCTGCCCGGCGCCGATCCCGAGTGTCCGATCCGACTTCGAGTAGACAATGGCGTTCGACTTCACGTGCTTGGCCACGCGCCAGGCGAACAGCATCGCCTCGGCCTCCTCCTCCGCCGGGGCGCGCTTCGAGACAACCTTCCAGCCGTCGCGCTCCTCGCGCGCCCTGTCGCGGTCCTGCACCAGGACACCGCCGGCCACCCGCTTCCAATCCATCGCGGCCACGCCGCCCGCGCTTTCCTCGATTCCCGCCCCCATCCGGAGGATGCGGCGGTTTTTCTTCTTGAAGAGCAGTTCGAGGACGCCGTCCTCGAACTCCGGCGCGATGATGAGTTCCGTGAACACCTCGTCCATCGCCTTCGCGGCGGCGAGATCGAGAGGGCGGTTAACGACGATGATGCCGCCGAAGGGGGACTGCGTGTCGGTCTCGAAGGCCTTCCGCCAGGCATCGACGAGCGACGAGCCGCTTCCCACGCCACAGGGGTTCGTGTGCTTCAGGATGGCGACGGTCGGCGAGCTGAACTCGGCGATCAGCTCAACTGCGGCGTTCGCGTCGACGACGTTGTTGAAGGAAAGCTCCTTGCCGTGCAGCGGTTCCACGAACCGGAGGAAATCGCCGTAGAGCGCGGCGCGCTGATGAGGGTTCTCGCCGTAACGCAGATCGGCGGCCTTGGGAAGGCCGGCGGTGAAACTGTCCGGAAACGGGGATTGGGAGTCTTCGGCGCCGGCACCCAGGCGCCCGAGGTAGCCGGCGATGAGGCCGTCGTAGCGGGAGGTGTGCGCGAAGGCCTTGGCGGCGAGCGCGCTGCGAGTCGCTTCGCCGACCTCGCCGTCACCCCGGCGCATCTCGTCGAGAACGCGCGGGTAGTCGCCGGGGTCCACGAGGACAACGACGCTCCGGTGGTTCTTCGACGCCGATCGGAGCAGCGAAGGGCCGCCGATGTCGATGTTCTCGATCGCGTCCTCGAGAGAGACACCCGGCCGCGCGATGGTCTGCTCGAAGGGATAGAGGTTCACAGCCACGAGATCGATCGGCTCGATGCCGTGCGCTGCCATGGCGCTCATGTGATCGGGATTGTCGCGCAGGCCAAGTAGCCCGCCGTGGATCTTCGGATGGAGGGTCTTCACCCGCCCATCAAGCATCTCGGGCGAGTTCGTGTAGTCGGAAATTTCCTGCACCGAGAGCCCCGCGTCCTTCAGGGCCTTGGCGGTGCCGCCCGACGCCAGGAGCGAAACGCCCAGCCCGGCGAGTCCCCGAGCGAACTCGACGAGCCCGCGCTTGTCGGAAACGGAGAGAATGGCTCGGCGGACGGTCATCCGGACTGCCATCGGGGGGGGCTCTCCTTTCGTGTTTCAGGGGCCGGAACCCGGCGCCGGCCGGGGCGCGAATGAACGCCGGGGGCGCAGGGGTCAATCTAGTACAGAACTTCGCTGCTGGCAGGATGAATTTGACTGGCGTGGATCGATTCTGGCCGAACAGGCTGTTTTATTGCACGCCCATCGGCGGGTGTAAAGGGGCCGCATGGCATTGCGAGGCCCGAGGCGAGGCCCGAGGTTCAGCGCGAAGCAATCCCCCTGCGGCGTTTTCAAGCACGCGCTTCCCGTGCCATCGCTTGTTAGATCTTGACTCGCGACCCGGCTCGACGGAACCTGCACTTCCGGCGGTACCGGGGCCCGGGACGGGGCGCGGGGCCCTGCCGGCGGGGAACACCATGATACTCATCGCCGCGCTCTCATTCGCAGTCGTGATGCTCGCCGTCGAGCTTGCGCGCCCCGGGCGGCGCTGGCCGGTGGTTGCCGGCTGGTGGGTCCGCGCCACGCTCCTGAACGGATGCCAGGTCGGAATCGTGCTCGCCGCGGGCGTGCTCTGGGAGCCCTGGATGGCGCGCCACCGTCTGTTTTCGGCCGACGTGCTCGGGGTCACTGGAGGCGCGGTGGCCGGCTACCTGGCGATTACCTTCATCTACTACTGGTGGCACCGGCTGCGGCACCGGGTGGGCTTTCTGTAGCGCTGGATTCATCAGGTGCACCACAGCCCGCGCCGGATCGAAATCATCACCAGCTTCTACAAGCATCCCGTCGAGATCTTCATCAACAGCCTGCTCTCGGCCGCCATCCTCTACTTCGTCGTCGGCGTCGGCCCCGCGGCAGGGGCCTACGCGGTCCTGCTCACCGGCATCGCCGAGTTGTTCTACCACTGGAACGTCTCAACGCCTTACTGGCTCGGCTTCATCGTGCAGCGCCCGGAAAGCCACTGCGTGCACCACCAGGAGGGCCTCCATCACTACAACTACGCCGACCTGCCGCTCTGGGATTTCATGTTCGGGACGCTCTACAACCCGAAGAAGTGGTCCGACCGCTGCGGCTTTGGCGAGAGCGAGCAGCGCCTGGCGGAGATGCTGATGGGCGTCGACGTGAACGCGGTCAAGGCGGCCAGGGCGGAATGAACCGATGCTGAGCAAGGCAGGCGCGGCGGCGGCTTTCCTCCTGGTTCTTGGCCTCCTCCAGATGACGGGCGACATGCTGCAGCTGCCCCGCCTGAAGGCCCTCGGCGCCGTGACCGGCGCCTCGCCGGCCCCGAAAGTATTCTCCAGCATTCAGGGGCTCGAAACCTTTTCCACGAAGTTCTTCATCGACTACGAGGATGCATCGGGCGCGATCGCCAGCGTCGCCCTCACACCGGCTCTCTACGCCGGCGTGCGCGGGCCCTACAACCGCCGCAACGTCTACGGTGCCGCACTCGCTTACGGCCCCGTCCTCGCCTCCGACCCCCGCACCGCTCCGCTCTTCCGGGCCGTCACCCGGCATGCCCTGTGCGGCAAGGCGCCCCTGTTGCGGGAGATCGGTCTCGATCCCGCGGCGATCGTCGGCCCCGTGCGGGTTCGCCTCGTCCCGCTTCCGGGCTCGCCGGTCACGGATCTGCCGCTGGTCTTCGAGGCGCCCTGCGGATGAGTGCTCCCGTCACACGTCCGAACGGATGGACCGGCGGGCAGTACAGCCTCTACCGCGCCATCTTCGGCGCATACCTCGCCTTCCACTTCGCCCAGCTCGTCCCCTACGGGGCGGAGCTTTTCTCTTCGGCCGGCGTTATTCCGGAGGGATCGGCCAGCCCGCTGCTCGTACCGCTCAACGTGTTCGCGTGGCTCGATACGCCCCGTTTCGTGACAGCGCTGCTGGTCTGCGCCGTTGCGCTGAGCGGGCTCTTCGCGGCGGGATGGCGGGATCGCATTGCGGCGGTGGCGCTCTGGTACGTGCTTGCCTGCCTCTTCGGGCGCAACCCGCTCATCGCCAATCCGGGGCTCCCCTACGTCGGCTGGCTGCTCCTGGCCCACGCCTTCCTCCCTCCCGCCCCCTTCGGCTCCCTCGCTGCCCGCGGACGGGTGGACCCCGGCGCCGGATGGCGCATGCCCCAGGGGATCTTCGTGGCGGCCTGGATTCTCATGGCGCTGGGCTACAGCTACAGCGGCGTCATGAAGCTCTCGAGCCCCTCCTGGCTCGACGGCACGGCGCTTCTTCGCGTACTCGACAACCCGCTGGCCCGCGACACCTGCCTTCGGGAATGGGCGCTCGCGCTGCCGCTCTGGATCATGAAGGGCGCCACCTGGGGCGCCCTCGGGCTCGAGCTTCTCTTCGCGCCGCTCGCGCTGGTAAGGCGTCTCCGCCCGATCCTCTGGACGGCCGCGCTCGGCATGCACCTCTCGCTCATGGGGGTGATCGACTTCGCCGATCTCACGCTCGGCATGGCGATGCTGCACCTGTTCACTTTCAATCCCGACTGGGTGAAGCCGCTCGCGGCAGAGCGCCCGGATCTGCTGCTCTACGACGGCACCTGCGGCCTCTGCCACCGCGCGGTCAGGTTCCTGCTGTCCGAGGACGAAGCGGGCCAGGCCTTCCGCTTCGCGCCGCTTCAGGGCGCAACCGTCGAGAAGGTCGCGAGCCCGGCAGAGCGCGCGACCTTGCCCGACAGCATCGTCGTCGCCACGCCGGAGGGCGCGCTGCTGACACGATCCGCCGCGTTCATCCGCCTGCTCTCGCGGCTCGGCGGGTTCTGGCGACTCCTCGCGATCGCGACGCGCGCGGTGCCCCGTCCGGTGCGCGATGCGGCCTACGCCGGCGTGGCGCGCGTTCGCTACCGCCTCTTCCGCCGACCGACCGACACCTGTCCCCTGCTTCCGCCGCATCTGCGCGAGCGATTTGACCCCTGAGTCGATCCACACGGCTGGGGAGCGCGGACTTTCCGCGCGCAGGCGGGCGTCCCCGCGCGCTTGGCGCGAGCCGGCCGCGCACCCGCAGGACGTCCCGCTGCCGGGGGATTGCTTCGTCGCTAACGCTCCTCGCAATGACATGCGGGAGAGGGAGCAGGGGGGTTGCTTCGTCGGGCATTCCAAGAATGTCTCGGCCCGCGCTTCGCGCGGAACCTCGGGTCTCGCAATGACATGCGGCAATGATATGCGGCGCAACCTACTCGTACAGATTGGCCTCTGCGCTTACGCCGAAGCGGAGGGGGACTTTCGAGATAACCCAGCGGTACTTGCCGCTGGGCCCGCGGGGAATGTCGTCGACGAACTCGACGTCGATCTTGACGGAAGGGCCCAGGCGCTCGGCCAGGGCGGCGACGAGCGTGTGCGTGTCGGCATCGGTGTAAGCCGGCCGCCGGACGATCTTCACGGTCACGCGGTCGGGGCGCTCCTGGACGATCTGGCTCTTCTCCACGTTGACCATCGGCTTGAAGGGGTGCGTGAGCGTCGACGACGATATGAAACGCCCCTCGGGTGTCACGACGATGTCTTCAGCCTTGGTGGTCACGGGCGCCATGCGCGGAAGCGCCATCCCGCAGGCACAGGGCTCCTGCATGATAGAACTCACGTCGCCCACCTCGTATCGGATGAGCGGCATCCCGTAGTTCTGAAGCCCCGTCGCCACCACGCGCCCCGGCGATCCCGCCGGCACCGGCTCTCCCCGTTCGTCGACCGTCTCGAGCACGCCGAACTCAGGCTGTGCGTGGAGCCCCTCATGACGATCGCACTCGCCCGCGAACATGACCCGCTCGGCCAGGCTGTAGATATCGAAGACCGGGCAGGCGAAGGCCCGCTCGATCGTCTCGCGCTGGAAGGGAAGCAGCGTCTCCGAGGAGAGGACGACGGCTTTCAGCGGGAAGGTCCGTCCCGATTCGACCAGGAAGCGAGCGAGCACGAAACCGGTGCTCGGATAGGCGTCGAGAAAGCGCACCTGTCGATCGGCCATGGCTTCGAGGTAGAGCGGCAGGTTTTCTTCCTTGAGATGAAAACTCGAGATGAGGAGCTGGCGCCAGGCGGAATTCCACAGCCAGTAGGGGGGCCGGGTGCGGCCGATGGGAATGATGGTGCGGCCGAGCAGGCTCACGTAACTGTCGCCGAAAGCGAAACCCGCCCAGCGCCGCGCGCGCCAGTGGGCCGCGTTGTTGGCCACCTCCACCCGCCGGTCCCAGAGGACCGTCACGGGCGAGCCCGTCGTGCCGGAGCTGTTTCCCTTCCGGAGGCTGCTCGCGCGGACATCACGCGCGACCAGCGCACCCAGGCGCGTTCGCAGGATATCCTTGGTGAGCACGGGGAGTTTCGGAAGATCGGCGGCCCCGCGGATGTCGCCGGGCGCGAGGCCGCGTCCCTGCATCATCTCGCGGTAGTGAGGAACCTTCTCGAAGGCGTGCGCCACGAGCGAGCGCAGCCGCTCGTCCTGCTCGTCGCGGAGATCGCTCCAGGAGCGCCGTTCGTTCTCGGCGAAAACGCGCTGCCACCGGTCGTAGTCCGCGTTGAAGCGCTCGTGGCGGATCTTCCAGCCGAAGGCGTTAAGCGCCGCCGTCTGGAACCAGTCAGGCGCGACCGCGTAGATCCTTTCGAGAAGGTGGTTCACGCCGCGCCTTCCTCCCGCGCCTTTGGGCCCGCCGCCGCGCGATCCCGCCATTCGGGCGGCGGCACTTCGAGATCGGCGGGCACGGGCGGCACGCGGGCCGCGCCGCCCCCGACCAGCGCGCGGATCATGCCGTCGATGACCGCCATGTTGCGCGTGAGCGACGCCCGCGATTCGACCAGCGCGCGGTTCTCCTCGCGCGCGGCCGCCGCCCGTTCGGTTCCCCGCAGGGCGGCGACGATGGCCCGCGCCATTGCGTCCGGATCATCCGGGGCCACGAGATCGCCGTTCTCACCCGGACGGATCCAGAGCCGGTTCGCCTCGTTGTCGATCACGACCGGCCACCCTCCGCAGGCCATCGCTTCGAGCAGCGATGCACTCACGCCGTCGGTCCGGACGGCGGAGAGATAGACGTCGCAGTCGCGCAGGTGCGCGAGCAGCTGCTCGCCGCTCACGCGTCCGGGAAAATCGAGATGGCCCGCAACGTCGAGAACCTTCCCGAGCGCCAGAAGACGCGCCCGATCGGGCCCCTCCCCCACCGCCGTCCAGCGGACGTCCGGGAATTCCTTCGCAACGTCCGGGATGGCGCGCAGGATCAACTCCTGATTGTAGTCGTGCCGCATGGCGCGGGTCGAGAGAAGGCGGGGCGGCCGGCCGGGGTGACGGCGCGCCGGGTCGGGGCGGTAGCGAACAGTGTCGATCCCGTAAGCGATCGTCCGGATCTTCGCGCGCTCGCAGCCGAGCCTGACCATGTTGCCCGCCATGTGGGCGCCCCAGGCGAGCACGAGATCGGCCCGGCGGAGGGCGTAGCGCGCCAGCGCGCGCTTGAGCCGTGAAGTCGGAGGGTAGGCGATGTGCTGCCCCTGCGCCGCCAGCACCAGGGGGCGCAGCCCCGCAAGCGCCCCCAGCACGCCGTAGCTGGTCACCCGGTAGGCGATGGTGACGTCAGGATTGATCGATCGGCCGAGGCGCCGCGCCGCCGGGAGGGCCGCGAGGTAGCCGAGGCGGCCGGAGCCACGGGCGCCGGCGCCGGCAAGGGGGTGAAAGGTAACGCCGCGGAAGGAATCGCGTGGCGCCTGCAGCGAGGCAAAGTGCACGTGGTGCCCGAAGGCCGACGCGAAGTGCTCCGCCCATTCCCGCGCGTAGGGGCTCGGCGCTTCCGCAAGAAAGAGAATTCGCATCGCTATCCTTCTTTCAGCTTCCCGAGTATCTCGAGGTACGTATCGGCGAGGGCGCGACGGTCGAAGCGCGCCTCGACGAAGGCCCTCCCCTTCTTTCCCATCTCGCGCGCCGCGGCGGGGTCGGAGGCCAGCGTGCGGACGGCCCCTGCAAGGGCGTCGGGCTCCTCGCAGGGCACGACGATCCCCGCGCCCTGATCCCGCAGGATGCCCTCGAAGCCGCCCCATCCCGCAAAGGCCACCGGAAGGCCGCAGGCCATCATCTCGAAGATCTTCACGGGGAGCGCACCGCGCGACAGCGGAACCGCCTTCAGCGTCGCCAGCCCCGCATCGCACGCGTTGAGCACGCGCGGCACCTCCTCAGCCGGGACACTCTCGCCGAAGGTCACGTTCGTGAGGCCCATCCGCCGCGCGCGCGCCTCCATGCCGGCGCGATCGGCGCCCTCGCCGACCAGGAGAAAGTGGAGCCCGGGAACGTCGCGCAGCTTTTCCGCGGCGGCGATGATCACCTCGGCGCCGTGCAGCCGCCCCATGAGCCCTACGTAACCCGCCAGGAACGCATCCGGCGCGATGCCGTAGCGGGCGCGCACCGCCGCATCGCGCGGGGCCGGCGCGAAGCGCTCGGTATTGGCGCCGTTCGGCACGGTGAAGAGCTTGCCGGCGGGAACGCCCTTCTCGCGCAGCGCATCCGTCAGCGACGGCGTGGCCGTCACGACAGCGGCCGACTTCTCATAAGTGAACCGGGCGAGCCAGTCGAAGGCGCTCGCGACGGGACCCGGCCGCAACACGCCGAGCGCGAGCGCGACGTCGGGATAGAGATCGCGCACGTCGAAGACCAGCGGCACGCGGCGGCGCAGTGCCATGAGCCAGCCGCAGAAACCAATCGTGAGAGGGGGCGAGGAGGCAACCACGACGTCGGCGGGACCCGCCCGGTCGAGAAGCGCAGGAAGAAACGCAAAGAGCAGTTGGTTGATGATGCGCTTGCCGATGGCGCCGCGCCCGTAGGGGACCGTGATAACGCGGTGCACCGGCACGCCGTTCACCTCGTCCCGGGCGAAGAGCTTGTTGGCGTAGCCCGGGAAGATGCGCCCCTCGGGATAGTGGGGATTCCCGGTGACGACGGTGACCTCGTGGCCGCGTTCCTTCCAGCGCGAGGCCAGCTCGGAAAGCCGGACGGCGGCGGCCGCCCGCTCGGGCAGGTAGGTGTCTCCTAGGAGGAGGATTCGCAAGCCGTCGCCTCGTCGCCGGGCAGGTAGACGCGGGGAACGCGGCTCGACACGCCGCAGAGGATCTCGTAGTCGATCGTTTCGGCCCAGCCCGCGAACTCTTCCGCGCTGATCCGGCCGTCCCCCTGCGCGCCGATAAGCACCGCCTCCTCGCCGACGGCGAGATCGGGGAAATCCGTCGCGTCCACCATCGTCAGATCCATGCAGACCCGCCCCACGATCGGCAGCCGCCGCCCGCGCACGAGGACCTCGCCGCGGTTCGAGAGCTTGCGCGGCACGCCATCGGCGTATCCGACGGGCAGCGTCGCGATGACGCTCTCGCGCTTCGTCACGAAAGTTCGGCCGTAGCTCACGGGACTGCCTGGCGGCACACGCTTCACGTACGCCGTCGCGGTAAGGAATCGCATGACCGGGCGGAGCGGAACCGACGGATCGAAATCGGGGGCCGGGCGGGCGCCGTAGAGCATGATGCCGGGACGCACCATCCCCGCCTCGCCTCCGAGCCGGCGCACGGTGGCGGCGGAGTTGGCGAAGTGCCGCAGCGGGACCGGGCGCCCCGCGGCGGCCATTGCCTCGGCGGCCCTCCCGAAGCGCGCCACCTGCTCGCGCGAGTAGTCGAGATCGCGGATGTCGGCGTCGGCGAGATGGGTCAGGAGCCCCTCGACCTCGACCTCGGGGTAGCGCTTGAGATCGGCGGCGAACGCCGGGAGATCGCCAAGGGGGACGCCCACACGCCCCATGCCGGTGTCGACCTTCAGATGCACGCGCGCTTTCTCGCCCCGGCTGCTCGCGAGGGCCTGCAGATCGGCGAAGCTCTCGAGGCGATAGACGACCGGCGTGAGATCGTGGGCCAGGCAGGCTTCGGCCTGCCCGTCAAAGAGGCCGTTCAGCACGAGAATGCGCGCCGAGACCCCGGCCTCACGGAGCGCCACACCCTCCTCGACGATCGCCACGCCCAGCCAGCGCGCCCCCGCTTCCTCGAGCGCGCGGGAGCAGGCGACCGCCCCGTGCCCGTAGGCGTTCGCCTTGACGACGGCCAGCACCTCGCGCTCACCGGCCGCCTCCTGGAGCGCCCGGTAGTTCGCGGCGAGCGCGTCGAGATCTATCTCGGCGCGCGTCGGTCTCTGATTCATCTGCGCTTTCCCGCCCTTGGGCGCGTCCGCTGCCGGAGAATCGGCTTCGCGGCGCGCCCTGCCCGAAACCCGCCTCATGGGTAGCACCCGGCCCCGGTGCTGTAAAGCCGCGACTTTCCCCCGGAAAACGGCTCCGCCGCCTTGACACCTCGCCGGGCGCAAACGTAACTTGTGACATCGGCTCGAAGGGCAAATCCCTTTCGCGAGGGCTTCCATGTCCCCCGCAGGCGCCACCGGAACCCAACCCTTGAAACTCACCGTCAACGGCGAGACGATGGAACTCGTCGGGGTCCGGACCGTGGCCGATCTCCTCGAAAAGCTGCGCCTCGGCGCAGCCGCCGGCGGGCGGCGCGTGGCCGTCGCGGTGAACCTGCAGGTCGTGCCGCAGGCAGAGCACGATCGGTCGCCTTTGCAAGAGGACGACCAGGTCGAGATCATTCAGGCCGTGGGCGGCGGATCATAAATAGAACGGTGCGCGTGGTGGGCTAATTTGGCGTCAGGGTCGGTCGTGGCCGCTTGCGTATGTCATTGATGGGATGAAAGCGCGCCTCCCTCAGCGTAGGTTGAACCTACATTGGGGTAAACCAAGCCACGGCTGGAA
>JAUYMQ010000352.1 GCA_030698575.1 Deltaproteobacteria bacterium | reverse complement strand
GTGGGGCTGGCCTCGGCGCTCGCGTGGCATTTCTACGCGGGCGAGGTGGCGCTGAACGTGTTCGGCGCCGGGGTCCTGGGCGCGCTGAACCTTCGCGCCCTGCGGCGAACCGTGGAGGCTGTTCTCGGCGGGCGGCGCAACGTGTCACGCTGGTTCGCCATCGCTTCGGGAATCAGGTTCTTCTTCTTCCTGAACCTGCTCGTGGCGGTTTTCATCTTCCTGCCGGTGATACTGCCGGCATTCGCAGTGGGGCTCTCGACGATCGTGGCCGCGGCGTTCGCCGAGGCCATCCATCAGGCCTGGCGCCCGATCGAGGACGATCCGGCGCCGTCCTGAACACCCGGAAAGACGCTCCGCGCGGGGCGCACAGAAGGAACGACTAACGTGGGTTTCGTGCTGGCATCGGAGCTGAACCTCTTCGAGGAGGTCATTCCCGAATCCCTCAGGGAAATTCATCTGGGCGCGCCCGGCTGGGCGGTCGTGCATCCGCCGGTGATCCTGGCCACGCTGTTCGTCTTCGGGCTGCTGGCCCTGGGCGCCGTGCTCGCGCGTCGGCGGCTGGCGGATTCCGAGGAGGCGCTGCTCCCGGATGGCGCCTTCTCGATTCGAAACAGCTTCGAAGTGATCATCGAGGCGCTCCTGTTCCTCATGCACGACATCATCGGACCGGCGGGGCGCAAGTTCCTGCCGCTCATCGGCACGATGGCGCTCTTCATCTTGCTCGGCAACCTGATCGGCCTCATTCCCGGGCTGAAGCCGCCCACGATGAACGTGAACACGGCCGGCGCCTGGGCTGTCATCGTCTTCTTCTCTTACCACGCCGTGGGCATCGGCCAGCACGGTTTCGGCTACGTGAAGCAGTTCCTGGGACCGTTCTTCGGTCCCTTCAAGATCGGTGGGCTGACGATCCCGAAGCTCCCCATGCTCTGCTGGATCATGCTCCCGATCGAGCTGATCAGCCATTTCGCCCGCATGCTTTCGCTCACCATCCGTCTCATCGGAAACATGTTCGCCGACCACGCCGTCATCGCGATCTTCCTCGCGATGGTGCCGATCGGCATCCCTGTAATCTTCATGGCGCTGGGAATGGTGGTGTCACTTCTGCAGGCTTTCATCTTTGCGCTGCTGACCATGGTTTACATCGGCCTCGCGCTCGAGGAAGAACACTGAGCCGCGCCTTGCGGACACCCTCTCGGAGAGAGGATTGAAAGGAGGAAAGAGGAAATGATTCGGAAAGGCATGCTCTGGACGGCGCTCGCCGTTCTGTTGCTGACGGTCTTCGCACCGGCCGCCTTCGCCGCCACCGAGGCGGAGGGCGCGGGTGGGAGCTGGAAGATGGGCTTGGGTGTGGGCGCCGGACTATCCATCGGGCTGGCCGCCCTGGGCGGCGGCATCGGCCAGGGCCGCACGGCCGGCTCGGCCCTCGACGGCATCTCCCGCAACCCCGGCGCGAGCGGCAAGATGTTCGTGCCCATGATTCTCGGGCTCGTGCTCATCGAGTCGCTTGTGATCTACGCGCTGCTGATCAGCTTCCAGCTGGTCGGAGCGCTCGGCTGAAGCTCCGGAAGCAGCTCTGATAAGCGAAGAGGCGGAAGCTCCGGCTTCCGCCTCTCTTGTTTTCGGGAGTAGCCGGAGGTCAGCGCTTCTTGCGATCGCGGAACTGCTCACTCTTCCAGCGCTCAAAGAGCGGCTTTAGTTTGATCCGCTGGTACTTGCCGGTGCTGGTCACCGGGATCTCCTCGCCGAAGACGACGCACTTGGGCTGCTTGTGGAAGGGGAGATGGCCGCGGCAGGCGTCGAGCACGGCTTGCTCGTCGAGCGCCGCACCCGAATCCCGTTTCACGTACGCCCCCACTTCCTCGCCGTACCAGTCGTTGTCAAAACCCACGGCCAACCCTCGCGCGATCCCGGGTATCTGGTTCAGCACTTCGTCGATCTCGAAGGGCGAGATGTTGACGCCTCCCCGGATGATCAACTCCTTCAGCCTTCCGGTGATGAAGAAGAAAGGGCGGTTGGCCTCGTCGAGCTTGTAGAAACCCTCGTCCCCGGTCCTGAACCAGCCGTGCGCGAAGGTGTCCCGGTTCACTTCCGGCCTTCCGAAGTAGTAGCGCATCACGTCCCAGCCGCGCACCACGATCTCACCCCGCACGCCGGCGCCGGCTGCCCGGCCCTCCGCGTCGTGAATGGCCATCTCGTTGCAGGCGATCGGCACCCCGATGCTGGGGAAGCCGTGATCCCGCATGAAGGCCCGATGACTATCCGGAGGGAGATCGATCGGAAGGAAACAGTTGTAGCAGGTCGTCTCCGATAGGCCGTAACCGTGGATGATCGGCACGCCGAAGGCCTCCTCGAAACGCTGTCCCAGATCGACGGTCAGCGGCCCTGCGCCGCAAATGACGTACCGGAAGTCGTGAAACAAGCGGGGGTGAAGATCCTCGCGCCGGTTCTCGCAGAGGAATTGCAGGAGAGTGGGCACCACACTAACGACGTTCACGCGCTCGTCACGGATGCGCGACCAGAAGGTCGAGGTGCGGAAGCGGCCGCAAAGCACCGTGCTCCCTCCGAAGAGCATCGGCGTCAACAGCGTTACGATCATCCCGTTCACGTGGTGGATGGGGAGCACGCACATGAGTCGGTCTTCGGGCCGGAAGCCGTGCCAATGGCTGATCGCCCAGGCGTCGATGAGAAGGTTTCCGTGAACGAGCACCACCCCCTTCGGCTGCGCGGTGGTGCCCGAGGTGTAGACGATGAGCGCCTCGTCGCGATGCGTGAGATCTTCGGGGGGGGTGAGTGGTGCACCCCCGGTAAGCGCTTCGAGATCGAGAGGTTCGAAACCCGGGCTGCCTTCAGGGCCCAGTTGCGCGAGCGTGGCGAGCGCTACGAGCCCCTCGGCGGCTTCAGCCCCACGAGCGGCCGTGTCGGCGTGGGAGATGAGCGCCCTGGCCTCGGAATGCTCGAGGATGTAGCGAATACGCTCCGGTTCCTCGGCCACATTGATGGGAACGACAACCACGCCGATCTTGAAGGCCGCGAAGTAGATGACGACCGTTTCAGGCTCGTTCACGAGCAGCGTCGCGAGGCGGTCGCCCTTCGCGAGGCCGAGGCGCTCCTGCATGAACCGGGCGACGGCGTCCACACGATCGCGCATCCGCGCGTAAGTGATCTCTTCCCGGCGTCCGCCGGTATCGTCGCGGTAGGCGATGAGATAAGGGCGATCGCGTCCCACATCGCACTGCCGGTCGATCATTTCGCCCAGGTGGCGGAAGGGGAGCTTCGTCTCGTCGAGGGCGCGGCCGTGGAAGGTCTGGGCCTGTGCGATGCGCGCGAGGGTTTCGGGATCAGCGTGCTGCTGGGAACTGGACAAGGAGGCGGCTCCGCAGGGATATCTCCGGTGGGCGCGGGCTCATGCTAGCGGCCGGGGTTCCCAAACGCAAAGGCTTTCTGTATCTTTGACTCCGGCCCGGGCGGCTCTGCCAGAGGGCCTCAGCCAGAAAGACTCAGCCAGGAAAATTTCGCCAAGGAGACTTTAGGATGAATCGAGTTGCGATCGTGAGCGCCACGCGCACGGCCATCGGGACCTTCGGCGGCGCCCTGAAAGACACACATGTGGTCGATCTCGGCGTGCTGGTGATCAAGGAAGCAGTTCGCCGCGCGGGCGTCCGGCCTGAAGACGTCGACGAAGTGATCATGGGAAACGTTCTCACGGCCGGGATGGGAATGAACACCGCCCGTCAGGCGGCGATCAAGGCCGGCCTGCCCGACACGACGCCGGCGTTCACGGTCAACAAGGTATGCGGTTCAGGCCTCAAGGCAGTCGCGCTGGGTGCGCAGGCGATCATGCTCGGTGACGCCGAGGTTGTCCTGGCGGGCGGCATGGAATCGATGAGCACGGCGAACTACGTCGTGCCCGCGGCTCGCTGGGGGGCCCGCATGGGGCACGGGCAGATCCTCGACACGATGATCCTCGACGGGCTCACCTGTGCGATGTCCGATTGCCACATGGGCATCACGGCAGAGAACGTCGCCGAGCGGCACAACCTCTCCAGGGAGGAGCAGGATGCCTTCACCGTGGAAACCCAGAGGAAGGCGGGCGCCGCCATCGCGGCGGGGAAGTTCAAGCAGGAGATTGTCCCGGTCTCCATTCCCCAGCGGAAAGGCGAGCCGAAGATCTTCGACACCGACGAGCATCCCCGCCCCGACACCAGCCTGGAAGTCGCGGCGAAGCTCCGGCCGGCCTTCAAGAAGGACGGTACCG
>JAUYMQ010000348.1 GCA_030698575.1 Deltaproteobacteria bacterium | reverse complement strand
TCGGACAGAGTGGATCAAGGGGTCCTCTTTCCTGGGTGGATACCGCTTCATCGACTGGGAGGGTGTCAGCAAGGGGATCCACACCGTCTACTACTACCAGTTCTACCCTCCCCACTATAAGCCGGGGGGTGAAAAAGCGTTCCTGAACATCATCGATCATCCGGTCGCGGTCAGCATCAACTAACCGGCGGCGCCCCGTGCGCCGGCCACGGCAAGCCCCCTGGCCGCATCGTGGCCGGGGGATGAAGAGGGGAGTCCCAGATGAAACGGCCTGGCATCGTGACACTGAACGCGATCATCAATCTTTTCTTCGGGGTCGTGTTCACCTTCATCAACCTGCTGGTGATTTCGAGCTCGAACCCGCACGAGGGCGGGAGCGCCTGGAACTTCTGGCAGTGGGATTGGGATGTCATCAAGATCATCGGTCCGCTCACCGTGCTCAGCATCGCCAGCATCTTTATTTTCTTCGGACTCTGGCGTCTACGCCCCTGGGGGCGGACGCTATTCAACGTGGTCAACGTCGTGCTCGCGGTGATGGTCGGGATTCTCGCGCTCAACCTTCTGCCGGAGGACATGAAGCTCGAGAGCGGCACGGCCCGAATCGTCCTCGGCGTCCTCGCGCTCGTCTTCATCACCGCCCCGATCGGAATGTCGAAGCCGGAGATCAAGGAAGCTTTCAAAGCCTGAGCCTTCCCTCGGCCCGCCGGGTTGACACCTCGGGGGGCGCGTGCTTTATTGCCGCCGGTTGACTGAGCAGTCAATCGGTCAGAGCACCCGCGAATCGCGCTGTTTCCGGGCGTCCTCACGCCTGCCTGGATGGCTTAGAATCCCGCGCCATCCGGGCAAATCCCGAGACCCTGAGGCAAGGAAAAGGCATCCCATGGCGGACCAGACGCCCTCGCTTATTTTCGAAGAGATCGACAAGCGGGTGAAAGCAAACCCCGAAAAGGCCAAGGCAATCAACGCTGTCTACCAGTTCGAAGTCACGGGCGAGCAGGGCGGCACCTGGACCGTGGATTGCACTGTGCCGGAGGCCAGAACAGGTGCCGCGCCGAACCCGGGCTGCACGGTGACCATCGCCGATCGGGACTTCGTCGATCTGGTCCAGGGGAAGCTGAACGGCCAGCTCGCTTTCATGTCGGGCAAGCTGAAGATCGGCGGCAACATGGCGCTTGCCATGAAGCTGCAGCTGGTCCTCGGGGGCTGAACCGGGGGCACAACCGGGGTCGGAGGGAAGATCGGCCATGGGCGGACCGCTTTCGGGCATCAAGATCCTCGACCTTTCACGTCTCCTGCCAGGCCCCTTCGCCACGATGTTGCTCGCCGACATGGGCGCCGAGATCGTCAAGGTCGAAGACCCCAACGGCGGTGACTACGGCCGCTGGGCGCCGCCGCTTCTCGGGAACCTGAGCGCTCACTTTCACGCGCTCAATCGCAACAAGAAAAGCATCACGCTGAACCTCAAGCACCCGCAGGGCGCGTCTCTCTTTCTCCAGCTCGTCAAGAAGTTCGACATCGTCCTCGAGCAGTTTCGCCCGGGCGTCATGGAGCGCCTCGGGGTCGGCTACCAGGATGCCCGGAAGGCCAACGCCCGCATCGTGTATTGCTCGCTCACGGGCTACGGCGCCACCGGGCCCTACCGGGACCGCGCGGGGCACGATCTGAATTACATGGGCATCGCCGGCGCAGCTTCCATCACCGGTCCCTCCGGCGGTCCGCCCGTGGTCCCGGGCGTGCAGGTGGGCGACATCGGGGGCGGGGCTCTCATGTGCGCCATCGGCATGCTGGCGGCGCTGCATCATCGTGACCGTGTGGGCGAGGGGCAGTTTGTCGACGTGTCGATGACGGACGGTATCGTGAGCTGGATGGCGCTCCAGGCGTCGGACTACTTCGCCAATCCCCAGGAGGAGCCTCGGCCCGGCGATATGCGCCTGAACGGAGGCTTACTCTGCTACCGGATTTACGAAAGCGCAGACGGCCGCCATCTCACCATGGGCGCGCTCGAACCCAAGTTCTGGGAAGCCTTCTGCCGCGCCGTGGGGAAGGAAAACCTCATCGCGGAGCAGTATTCGATGGGGCCCGCACAGGAGAAGCCCTTGGAGGAGCTGGAGGCGCTCTTCCGCTCGAAGACCTTCGACGAATGGGTCGCTTTCTGCAGCGACAAGGATCTGATGCTCGAACCCATTCTCACCTTCGGCGAGGCCTTCTCGCACCCGCAGATCAAGGCCCGGGAGATGGTGATGGAAATCGATGATCCCCGAACGGGTCCGCAGAAGCAGCTTGGTTTCCCGATCAAGTTCTCGGAGACGCCCGGCGAGATACGGAGCACCGCCCCGGAACTGGGTCAACATACCGAGGAGGTGCTTGTCACGGAACTCGAGTTCTCGCGCGAAAAGATCGCCGAACTGCGGCAGGACAACGTAATTTGAGCCCGCGCATCGAAGGAGGTTCGAAGTGAGTTCATGGGATAATCTGCTGGACGGAAGAGTGGCCCTGGTCACCGGTGGCTCGCGTGGCCTGGGGCGCGCTGACGCGATCGCGCTGGCCGACGCCGGCGCAGACGTCATCATCGCCGACATCATGGTCGAAAGCGATCAGACCGCTTCGCGGACCGAGCAGGAGAGCATGCTCGCCCAGGTCATGAAGTCGCAGGGCGTGGTTTACACCGAGAAGACCGTCGAAGAAATCCGCAAGATGGGCCGCCGCTCCATGGCTATCAAGATGGACGTCACCGACAGGCAGGGCGTGTTCGACGGGATCGCCAAGGCAACGAAGGAAATGGGCCAGATCGACATCCTGGTGAACAACGCGGGGACGGTCGATCACGTCGCGCGCTTCGACAAACAGACGATCGAGCTCTGGGAGCGCGATCTCCGGGTGAATCTCACCGGCTCCTTTAACTGCGCCCAGGCTGTCTGGGGCGGGATGAAGGAGAGGAAGTGGGGACGAATCATCAACCTTGCGTCCGTTGCCGGCATCATGGGGGGATTCGGACAGGCCAGCTATTCCACGACGAAGATCGGACTCATCGGCCTTACCCGCACCCTGGCCCTTGAGGGCGCCCGCTACAACATCACCGCGAACGCCATCGTACCCGGCATCATCGGCAGCGAGGCCTTCAAGATGGCCGACGCGATGAACAAGGAGATGAACGATCGGATGCGCAAGCGGACGGCTTTCGGGCGAGAAGGAGAGCCGGAGGACATCGCGAACGCCATCACGTTCCTCTGCTCGGACAAGGCCAAGTACATTACGGGCATCGCCCTGAACGTTTCGGGCGGCATCGAGCTGTTCACCTTCTAGGAAGACCCGCGACTTCGCTGTTCCAGGGGGGAGCCTGCGGGTTCCCCCTTGTTTTTGGGGCGGTTTCATTCGGGAGCGTACTGTTCTAGTATGACCCAAATCGTCCGCGGCTAGCCCCGGTGCCTCTTTAGGGAGGGGGCGTCTTCGCGGACGGCGGGAGGAATCATGGAAGAGAGGACCATTCCGCAGATGTTTCGCAACCGGGTGGCCACGTACGGCGACCGGGCGGCTCAGAAGGTCAAGCGCGGCGGACGCTGGGTCGACATCTCCTGGAACGAGCACGATGCGATCGTGCGCGAGATCGCCCTCGGTCTCATCGCGCTCGGCCTGCAGAAGGGAGAGAAGGTTGCGCTTCTCTCGAACAGCCGGCCCGAGTGGGTCAGCTGCGATCTCGCCATTTTGAGCGCGGGCGGGGTGACGATACCGATTTACCCCTCGAACCTTCCCGAGCAGTGCGAATACGTCATCAACAACAGCGACAGCGTTTACGTGATCGTCGAGAGCCGGGTACAGCTCGACAAGATATTCAAGGTTCGAGACGCCTGCCCGCAGATCCGAAAAATCGTCATGGTCGATTCACTCGGGGAGGAGAAGGATCCCCTACTGACCGATCTGGCACGGCTCAGGGCGGTCGGGCGGCAGTCTGCGGAACAGGGGAAGGGCGGCGCGCTCGAAGAGCGCGTAGCCGCGGGGCAGTGGGACGACATCGCCACGATGGTCTACACCTCGGGCACCACGGGCCCGCCCAAAGGCGTCGTGCAGAGCCACGGAAACCATCTCTTCATGATGAAGGCGCTCTCGAGCATGGGAGATGCCACCGACGAAGACATGAACCTGCTCTTTCTTCCACTGGCTCACTCTTTCGCGCGGGCGGAGGGCTACGGTGGTCTCTACCAGGGCTTCACGACGGCCTTCGCGGAGAGCCTCGAGACCATCGCGGAAAACCTCGTGGAGGTGAAGCCGACCATTATGTACAGCGTCCCCCGCGTGTACGAGCGGATCTACACGAAGGTGAACGCCGGCGCCCAGGCGGCGGGAGGCGCCAAGCTCAAGATCTTCAACTGGTCCGTCGCAGTCGGCCGCGAGGTCAGCCAGAAGAAGCAGAAGGGGGAGGCGGTGCCGCCGCTGCTCGCCCTCAAGTATGCCATCGCAACCAAGCTTGTCTTCTCGAAGATCCAGGCGCTGGTTGGCGGGCGGCTGCGATTCTTCGGATCCGGAGGAGCGCCGCTCTCCCGGGAAATCGCCGAGTTCTTTCACGCGGCCGGGATCCTCATTCTCGAGGGTTACGGCCTTACGGAAACCTGCCCGGCGCTCACGATCAGCACGACCAGCAGCTACAAGTTCGGCACGGTCGGGAAGCCGGTGCCCGGCGTCACGGTAAAGATCGCCGAGGACGGTGAGATCATCGCCAAGGGCCCGAACATCGCGCTGGGGTACTTCAAGCGGGAAGAAGACACCGCCGAGGCCTTCAAGGACAACTGGTTCTACACGGGGGACATCGGCGAGTTCGACGAGGACGGTTTCCTGCGCATCACCGATCGCAAGAAGGACATCATCGTCACCTCCGGCGGCAAGAACGTTGCGCCCCAGAACATCGAGAACCTGCTGAAGACCAGCCCCTACATCAGCCAGGTCATGGTGCACGGGGACAAGCGCAAGTTCCTCTCGGCGGTTATCACCCTCGAACTCGAGAACGTCGCCAGCTGGGCGAAGGAGCAGGGGATCCAGGATCTATCACCCGAGGCCCTCGAGAAGAACGAGAAGGTGGAGGCGCTCATCCGGGTTGAACTGGACGAGAAGAACCGGGGGCTTGCCTCCTACGAGAGCGTCAAGAAGTTTCACCTCTCCGGACAGGACTTCACCATCGAGAACGGCGAGTTGACGCCGACGCTGAAGGTCAAGCGGAAGGTCGTGACCCAGAAGTACCAGGACGTTCTCGACGCGTTCTACGACGAGAAGTACTGAAGCCACCCGGAGAACCATCCGTTCAAAGGCCGCGCCTCCCACCAGGGGGCGCGGCCCAATTCCACGGGGCGCCGCCGCCCGCGTCTCCCCTGCTGACCGCCACCATGCCAGGCATCATCGCCATTGTCGGAAGACCCAACGTGGGAAAGTCCACGCTCTTCAACCGGATCACCGGCACGCGCCGGGCCATTGTGGAGAGTGAACCGGGGGTGACCCGGGATCTGAACATGGCGCTCGTCGAGCACCGCGGTCGGACCTTCACCCTCATCGACACCGGCGGCTTCGAGCCGGGGAGCAGGGAGGAGATCCCCCTGCAGGTGATGACCCAGGCAAAGCTGGCCATCGAGGAGGCCGATCTCGTCGTTCTCCTGATGGATGCCGCCGAGGGCATCACCCCCACCGACGAGGCGGTGGCCGCACAGGTTCGCCGATCCGGAAAGCCCTTCCTCGTGGCGGCGAACAAGATTGACGCCCCCACGCATGAGGCCCGGGTCCTCGAGTTCTACCGCCTCGGCGTGGACCAGGTCTTCCCGCTCTCGGCGGAGCACGGGGAAGGGAGCAACGATCTGCTGGACGCCGCGCTGGCGCACCTCCCCGACGAGACACCGAAGGCGCCTGCGGGGGAGGAGGAAGCCCGCATCGCGGTCCTCGGTCGGCCGAACGTGGGCAAGTCGAGCCTCGTGAACCGGCTCCTGGGCTACGAGCGGGTGATCGTGAGCGGGACGCCCGGCACCACGCGGGACGCCATCGACACGGAATTCGACTTCGAGGGGCGGCGGTACATGCTCATCGACACCGCCGGCATTCGCCGGAAGACCCACATCGCGCGCCGTGTGGAGCACTTCAGCGTGGTGAGCGCACTCCGGAGTCTGGATCGGTGTGATGTGGCGCTCCTGGTTCTCGATGGCGTCGAGGGGATGACGGACCAGGATGCCCGAGTCGCGATGCTGGCCGACCGGCGGGGGCGCGCCCTGATCTTCCTCGTCAACAAGTGGGATCTCGTCGACAAGGACGACAGGACAGCCGGCCAGGTCGCCAAGGAGATCCACCGGGTTTTTCCGCTCCTGGCCTATGCCCCCATTCTGACCCTTTCAGCAAAAACGGGGCAGCGCACCGCCCGACTCCTCCCCTTGATCGATGAAGTCCTTGCCGAGCACCGCCGCCATCTTCCCACGAGCGCCCTGAACAAGACCTTCGAGCAGGCCATCGCCGCAGCGCCGCCGAGCGGAGGCCGCCGCGCCTTTCGCATCTCCTACGCGACGCAGACCGGCAGCCGCCCCCCCGCCTTTCTGGTCTTCGGAAAGGGGGGTGAGGCGCCGACAGAGGAACTGAGACGCTATCTCGTGAACCGCATTCGCGAGCATCACGGGTTCGCGGGGACGCCCATCCGGGTGATCTTCCGGCAGGACGCCGCGTCAGGGCGCCGCGGGAAGGGGAGGGGAGGGCGAAGCGCGTGACCCAGGCCGCAAATATCCAGACCGGGGGCGCTCGCCGAACCCTCCGGATACTCGGAAGGGCGCTGAGGGGTTTTAGTCAGGACGGTTGCTTCCAGCTCGCCGGCGCCATCTCTTTCTTCACGCTGCTTTCCTTCATTCCGCTCATCGTCCTGCTCCTGTCGTTCCTGACGCTCGTGGTGCGCTCCTCGGAGAACCTTACCGACATGGTCCTCGAGGGGCTTCAGACCTACTTCCCGCTCATCCCTCCGGACTTCATCCGGCAGGTGGGGGATCTGCTCTCGCATGCCGGCGCTCTCGGGGGACTGGCTTCGGTGTTCCTGCTGATGACGGCGCAGATGGTCTTCGCGGCCGTCCAGAACGGCCTCAACCGGGTCTTCGGCTCGCGGGGGCGCCCGTTCTACCGCTCCTGGCTCGTCTCTCTGGGCCTCATTCTGGCCACCGGCGCCTTCCTCGCGCTCATCGTGACGCTGGCCACGGTGACAACCGCCGTGGGAGGACTCCTGGAGGGATTCCGGCCGCTCGACGGTTACGGGACGATGGTGTACAAACTCCTGATCACTTACGCGCTCCCCCTGCTGCTCATGGCCGCGGTGTTCACCGTGGCCATCAAGGGTGTGCCGAACAGGCATGTCGGGCTCCGGGAGGCCGCCATCGCCGGCGCCTTCGGGGCCGTCCTCTGGGAGGGCGGCCAACACCTTTTTACGTGGTACGTGGCGAACGTCGCCCCCTACCAACTCGTCTACGGCTCGCTCGGCGCGCTCGTGGCCGGGCTCATCTGGATCCAGTACAGCGCGAGTATCCTCCTGCTCTCGGCGGAACTCGCAGCGATCCTGATCGACGAGGACGCCCGGGCGGGCGGGGGGCCGGGAGACAAAGCAAGAAGGAGGTAAGGTTGCCGAAGCGCATCAAGCCCGAGAAGCCGCTGCGCGAGAGCCTGGCTTCTCATCATCATCAGCCAGAAGAAGAAGTCCGGACCTATACCCAGCACCTCCAGGCGTACGTGGAGGGGCGCGAGGTGCTGATCTTCTCAATCGTTGCCGCAATCGTCGTCCTCGGCGGCGGCTTCGGGATCTTTTATTTCCTCCGGGCGAACGAGGCGTCACTGGCCGCCGAGCGGGTGAGCGTGGCGTATGCGGACTACCGGACAATCCTCTACGGAAACCCGCTCGTGCCCGGCACCACCCAGCCGCCCTGGGAGCCCGAGATGGCGTCCGAGAAGGCGGAAGTCCTGGCCAGGATCTCCTCCGAGTCCGAGGGCACGCCGGCCGCGAGGCTCGGCGACTATCTGGCGGGAAACGCCTATCTCCGGGCCGGTGAGCCCGAGAAGGCGGTGCCGCTGCTCGAGACGGCCGTCTCGACCCTGGACCGCAATCCGGAACTGCAGGCCTTCGCCCTCCAGGCGCTTGGCTACGGGTACGAGGCGGCGGGGAAGCCCGAAGAGGCCGGGAAGACCTTCGAGCGCCTGGCGGCGTTCCAGAGCAGTTCCTTTCGGGTAGAGGGACTCCTCGGCACCGCCCGCGCGCTCTGGGCCCAGGGACGCAAGCAGGAAGCGCTGGAGACCTACCGGAAGGCCCGGACGGAGTTCCCCGACGCCGTGGGAGGTCCGCCCGGGGAGATGGCGCCACCCCTCGAGATTGTGACCACCGACCTGCAAGGGGCCACGCCTGCGCCCTAGGCCCTGGCAAAGGCCAGGGGGGAGAGTTTGCGAGCCCATCCGCCATTTACAGGGCCGAATCGGCAATCCTGATAAGGGATATTATGTCAAATTAGAGCACAGGTTCGATCCTTCCTCTTGATCTCCCGTCCTCGCCGCGCAAGGATCATCGGCATGGCACGACTCCCCCGCTGGTTCTCCCTGGGCCTCCTCGTCACGCTTCCGCTGCTCCTTATTCTCATGCTCCGCCGTCCGGACAGTGAACCTGTCCCGTCGCGCCCGGAGACGCCGCCTGCCGGCGGCTCGCCGAGCGAGGTCGGAGCGCCTGTCCCTGGGCGCGGCCAAGGCCTGAACGACGTCGTTCTACTCGATCCAGGCGCACCGGAGCGGCCGGAATCGCCGCCAGGGCCCGAAGGGGCCCCGAACCTCGCAGAACCGGCCGGCCTCCCGGCCTATCCCCTTCCCGAAGCGATTCGCTGGCCGTCCACCCCCGAGGCCGAAGCCGAGATCCGGGCGATGCTCGACCTCGTCGCGGACGCCATCCGCAGCGAGAAGTTCGTCGAGATGAAAGCGATCATCGACGCGATCAAGGCCCACGGCACGGCTGCCTACGGCCCCCTGCTCGAAGTTCTTCGACAGTCCGACGACTCGCGCCTCCCCATCTACGCCGCCGTCATCCTGGCCGAAATGGAGGTCGAGCATCCGGACACAGAACTGGCCACCGCGCTCCGTGACAGCGCCCTGCCCCGCCTCGAGAGCCTCGCGATGGCGGGCGACGACGCAGCGCTGCGCCACGCGGCACTTGTCGCGCTCGGCAAGGTGGGCGATCCAGGTTCCTTCAATCTGCTGGTCGACGCGCTGGCGAGGGAAAACGGCGGTGTACTTGGTGAACAGGCGGCGCGATCACTCACCGGACTGCGAGGCGCCGAAATGACGGACGCGCTCGCCGCGCTGGCGCGTGAAGAACCCGATCCCGCGCTCCGGCAGAGCCTGACCGACGCCCTTGCGGCGCGTGAGGATCCCGCTTCGCTCGAAACGCTCGAGAGTCTCGCGCGAAGGGACTACAGCGACGAAGTTCGGCTGGCCGCGATCAGGGGGCTTGCGGCGCTTCCGGGAGCCGAGGCCGATGAGCTCCTGCGGGATATCGCGCGCAGTCCTGAAAACGCAGACCTGCGCGCGGCCGCCCTGACGGGATTGGGAATCTCCGGAGACAAGCGGGATCTCGACCTGATG
>JAUYMQ010000368.1 GCA_030698575.1 Deltaproteobacteria bacterium | reverse complement strand
CCGAACAAGGAGCGCGGCATGGCCAGTGATCTCACCATCGAGCAGATAACAACGTCGTTCGACACTTCCTACGCCTGGAACTACGGCACGGTCAAGGAAGGTCTCCGGGAGCTTTACGAGAAGGGGAAGCGCGACCAGTGGGATGGACGCATTCTTCCCTGGGACACGAACGTCGATCTTGAAGAAGGGATCTTTCCCGAGACGATAAATCCCTTCGCGGGCCAGCCTTTCTACGAGAAAATGACGGAGAAAGAGCAGAAGGAATTCGGTATCCAGGACATCACCTGGACCCTTTCGCAGTTCCTGCATGGCGAGCAGGGAGCTTTGCTCGTCGCCGGGCAGCTCGTGGACGCTGTGCCATGGATGGACGCCAAGCTCTACGCGGCCAGCCAGGTCATGGACGAGGCGCGGCACGTTGAGGTCTACGACCGCTACCTTCGCGAGAAGCTCCAGAAGGAGTGGCCCGTCAACGTGAATCTCAAGAAGATGCTCGACGTCGTCCTCAAGGATTCACGCTGGGACTTCAAGTACCTCGGTATGCAGATCATACTCGAAGGGCTCGCCATGGCGGCGTTCGGTCAGATTCGCGATCTCACGACCTGCCCGCTCCTCAAAGAGCTCACCACCAACGTGATGCGGGACGAGGCGCGGCACGTCGCCTTCGGCGTGGTTTCGCTGAAGGACTACTACGACGACATGAGCAAGGCCGAGCTGCGTGACCGAGAGGAGTTCATCGTCGAGTCATGCGAGACGATGCGCGATCGCCTGATTGCCGAGGAGGTCTACGCCTACATGGGCCTCCCGGTTAAGGAGGTTCGCGAGGTGTTCCTCAACTCCCCCATCATGATCGAGTTCAGGAAGCTGCTCTTCTCGCGCGTCGTGCCGAACATCAAGCGGCTGGGGCTTCTCACCCCTTACGTGCGCGAGGGTTTCGACAAGCTGGGAATCCTCGCCTACGAGGACATGCCGGCCGACGCCTGAGCACTGCCGCTTCGCCCGCCGGGGCCCGCGCCCCGGCAGCTAAATGAATGGGCCCGCCGGATCATCCACCCGGCGGGCCTTTTCTTTTTATATCGCGATCGCGCCAGCGCCTGGCCTTGGAGCCTAGCCTTCTCCGCGAAGCCGCTTCTTTCTCATCGCACCGAGCCCCAGGATACCCGCACCGAGAAGCATGAGGCTTCCGGGCTCCGGCACGACGACCTGCGGGGGCTCTTCGGTGATGGGCTTCAGGCCCGAGGCGGAGATGACGTAGTCGTTGTAATCGCTGTCGATGGCGAGATTGAAGCTGTCCTCGAAGGCGAAGTACCAGAGCCCCGTCTCGGCGCCGTTCCCCGCGAACGCCAGGAAGTGAGCCTTTCCGTCGGCGTTCCGCGAATCCTCGCTGTAGAAGGTGTTCGTGACCATGCTCGCCGTGTACTGGATGTAGAAGCCGAACATCGTCCCAAAACCGTCGACGGTCACGGTGGTCAGCGGATCGCCCTTGTCGTCGAAGCGGTCGATCCTGACGCGCCCCATCACGCCGTCGGCGTTGAAGGTCACATCGGAAAAGAGGCCCACCTTGCCCGGCTGGCCATCCGCCAGGATGACCGGAAGCAGGAAGGCCGGGTTCCCGAGCTGATAGAGCCCCATCGTGCTGTCGAAGATTGTCTCCTCGAGCCGGAGCGTCAGCGTGGCGCTGTTGTCGGCCGTGGGCATGAAAAGGGAGAAAGGCGACTGATCCGTGTTCACATTGATCGTCGACCCGGTCTTGTCCAGGGTCTCCTGAAGCGTCTTCTCGGCCCCCACATTAGGGGCGCTGACGGTCACGGGGCGCGTGTTGAGCACATCCGCCCCCGCGCTGCCCGGGAAGGCGATGCAGCAGAGCATCAGCACCGAGAGGGCCATGAGGGCCCGATGGCTTGCGCTTCTCGTGATTTTCATTCCGTCTCGTTCCGCTCTTTCCGGCGCGCTCCGCGCCTCGACAGGCACAGCCCCAGCCCGGGCGTTGCTCCCACGGCGGGTCGGAAATCGTGCTTCGTTCGGTTTAGTGGTGCCGCGGTGCGGGAAGTGTCAGGAAAGGGCTGACTATTCGTGGCTGGATTCGCGCATGGCGGGATAGCCTTTGTACATCAAGCATCTGGCGCGATAGAGGGCGGTCCCGGGGTTGCTGCCCTGCATTGATCTCGCCCGCTGCACCGCGTAGTCTCGCGGCGCCCCCACTGGAGGAACTTCTTGGCTCGCTCCGGCGCCCCGCCGCGCCTGGCCGCCATCGCGGCGCTCAATCTGATCGGCCTCCTGGCCGCCCTTCTCCTGGGCGAGGCGGCTGTCCGCCTGCTTCGTCTCGGGCCGCTCCCCCTCACGGTCTTCGAGCCCCATCCGCGGCGCATGTTCACGCTGTCGCCCGGGAAAGAGGCGCTGTTCGTCGGCGAGGAGTTTGCAACGGAGGTGAGAATTGGCCCGGACGGCCTCCGCCACCCTGCCCTCCTCCCGGCGGAGGAAGCGCCACAACCGCGAATTCTCGCCCTGGGAGATTCCTTCACGTTCGGCTACGGCGTCGAGGCGGAGGAGAGCTGGCCGGCGCGGCTCGAGGCCCGATTGCGCGCAACCGGGTTTCCCGTGGCCGAGGTAATCAACGCGGGTGTGGTCGCCTACGCGCCCGATCAGGAGCTGGATCTGCTCCGCGAGCTGCTTCCCAGGGTCCGGCCGGATCTCGTGATTGTCGGGCTCTACATCGGGAACGACCCGGCCGAGGTACTGCTGCACCGGAGCGCCCCGCCCATGCAGGTTTCGCCCGAGGGCGCGCTCCTCGAGAACCCCACGGACGGCGATCTCCACCCTGGCTTCGTGAGGGGATGGCTGGCGGCGCACTCGAGGCTGTACGCGCTGGCGCGCGTGCGGAGCCATCGCCTGCTGGTGGCGCTGGGGCTTCGCGAGGCGCCGGCCCACTTCCACGCCGGGTACTTTCTGGATGCGCTGGGCTACACCGATGCCTACTCAGAGAACTGGAGCGTGCTGGAGGGAATTGTCACCGAGATGGCCCGCGAGTCCCGAAGCGCGGGCGCGAAATTCCTTCTGGCCGTCATCCCGATGGACGTACAGGTGTCTGATCGGTACTGGAAGCACTACCGGCGCCTCGGCTTCACGCTCCTCCCGGCGCTTCTCTCCGACGACCTCCCCCAGGCCAGGGTCCGCGCCTTCGCCGCGCGCGCGGGCATCATGACGCTGGATCTCCTCCCCGTTCTGCGCGCTCACCGCGACGGCCCGCTCTTATTCAGCCGCAATCCGCACTGGACGCCGGCCGGTCAGGAGGAAGCCGCCACGGCGCTCGCGCCGGCGGTCCGGATCCTTCTTTCGACTGAGTAGAAAGCACCGGGCGGGTAAAAAAAACGGCCCGCCGGCCTTTCATGGCCTGATGGGCCGTTCACGAAGCATA
>JAUYMQ010000321.1 GCA_030698575.1 Deltaproteobacteria bacterium | reverse complement strand
GCGTTCCGCACCCTGCAGGCAGAGATGGACGAGAGCATCCGCGCTCGAATGGACGACACACGCCGGACCCTGTTCGAGCACTTCGACGAGGACGTGCACCACCGCCTACGGCTGCAGCTCGACGACGCGAAGGCCCAGCTCGACCGCTTCGGCCAGCGCTTCTGGTCACTGACTCGCTTCATGCTCGACGACCGCGCTCGCTTCGACGATGCCGCGCTGGCCTTTGACCTCGAGCGCCCGCCGAGCGCGGAGATCGCCGCTGGCCGCTACCACCTGATCTCCAAGTCCTCCCCTAAGGCAGCGCAGGAAGGCGACGGCGGCAGCAGCGACCAGCGCGGCCAGTTTCTTTATCGCCTCTCGCACCCGCTGGGTGAGCATGTTGTGGACAGCGCCAAGGCGCTGTCGACGCCGCCCGAGCGGATCGTCTTCGATGTGACGAACCATCCGACACGGCTCTCCGTGATCGAGGCGCTGCGCGGGAATGCCGGCTACCTCACGCTGACCCGCCTCACCATCGAGTCCTACGAGCGGGAGGAACACCTGCTGTTCTCCGGTTTTGACGAGGCCGGGGGCTCGCTCGACCGGGAGACGATGGAGAAGCTGTTCGGTTGTGCGGGCCGCATCTCGCAGGAAGGGGGCGGCACGATCCCGGCCGCTGTGGCGCAACGCCTTACCGCGGAAGCCGAGCGCCATGCCAAGGCCACCGTGAGCCGCTCGCTCGAACAGAACAACGTGTACTTCCACGCGGCCCGCGAAAAGCTGGAGAAGTGGGCCGACGACATGGTGCTGTCGGCGGAGAAAGCGCTGTCAGATACCAAGGAGCAGATCAAGGCCCTGCGGCGCCTGGGGCGCCAGGCGGTCACGCTCGAAGAGCAGCACGCGATTCAGCAGCAACTGCGGAAACTGGAAAAGCAGCAGCGTCGCCAGCGCCAGGACATCTTCAAAGCCGAGGACGAGATCATGGAGAAGCGCGACGCGCTGATCGAAGCGCTGGAGCGGCGGCTGGCGCAACGGACTGAGACGGAAACGCTCTTTACCATCCGCTGGGTGGTCGAGTGAACCGTCGAATGGCGCCGATCCGCAGGCCTGCTCTGCCTGTTGTTGCTCAGGGCGATGAGTAAAAATACTCAATATCGTGAACGCCTCGGTTGGCCAGGACCAAGGCTGGCGAGCGCCAGCGCTTCCCAGTACACTTCCGAGTAATGGATCTCCTCGACGCGCTCCGCCGGCCTGAAGGCAAGATACTCGAGTTCAAACGTGACCTGTCCTCGCCCGAGGGACTGCTGCGGACGGTTGTCGCCTTTGCCAACACGGCCGGCGGCGTCGTTCTCGTCGGGGTCGAGGACGGGACCCGGCACGTTCGTGGTGTCGCCGACCCGTTCGCCCTGGAGGAGCGGATCGCCAGCTTGATCACCGACGCCATCGCCCCGCGCCTGTTGCCGGATATCGAGATCTTGACCTATCGCAATACCCACGTGGTGGCGGTCCATGTCCACCCCAGTCCGACGCGTCCGCACCACCTCGCCAGGACAGGTGTAACGGCGGGGACGTATGTGCGTGTGGGTTCGACCAACCGCCGGGCAGACGATGCGCTGATCGCCGAGATGCATCGCTTCTCACGTGGGGAGGCGTTTGATGAGCGCGCGATGCCCGGCCTCGACTCGGAAGCGATCGACTTCCGAGCGGCTTCCGAGTCCTTCGCCGCAGTCAGGCGGCTGGGCAAGCGGGATCTGGAGACGCTGCGCCTCGTGACCGAACACCAGGGCCGCAGGGTGCCGACGGCGGGCGGCACGCTGCTGTTTGGTATCGACCGGCTACGACACTTTCCCGACGCCTGGATCCAGGTGGGCCGATTCGGGGGCACTGATCGCGCCAGGATCGCCGACCACGCCGAGTTGAAGGGCCCGCTGCTGGAGGCCATCGAACAGGCCATCACCTTCGTGGAAAAGCACTCGACCCATGGCGCGCAGGTCGGGCGGCTGCGGCGCAGCGAACAGTGGTCGCTGCCGCCCGTGGCGGTGCGCGAGGCCGTGATCAACGCGGTGGCGCACGCCGACTATTCCCAGGTCGGCGCACCGATCCGCGTCGCCCTCTTCGACGACCGGCTGGAGGTCGAAAACCCAGGACTCCTCCCCTTCGGCCTGACCGTTGCCGATCTTCCTCTCGGCGTCTCCAAGCTGCGCAATCGCGTGATCGGACGGGTGTTCCACGAACTCGGCTTGGTGGAGCAGTGGGGCAGCGGCGTCCAGCGCATGATCGCGGCGTGCCGTGACGCCGGGCTCGCGGCCCCGGTGCTGGAGGAGATCGGCATCCGCTTCCGCGTGACCCTGCGCACTGGCCAGGTGCAGTCGGTCACGCTCGACGAAACCGATCGGGCCATCGTGGCCCTGGTCCGGGCGCCCGAAGGACTTGCGACCCGCCAGATCGCCGACAAGATCGGACTCACCCCGCGCGCCACACGCACACGCCTCGCCGCCCTGGTTGCCCTTGGACTGGTGCGTGAAATCGGCACCGGCCCGCAGGATCCCAAACGCCGCTATTTCTCGATGGAAGCCTCATGAGCCAGAAATACGAAAAGCTGAAGTCCCTGCTGCAGGAGCTGTTCCAGCTCGACCAGCCCGACCTGGACTTCGGCCTCTACCGCGTCATGCACGCCAAGAGCGCCGAGGTGTCGCAGTTCCTTGGCCGGGACCTGCTGCCGCAGGTGCAATCGGCCTTCGGTCAATACCAGAGCGCCGACAAGGCCGAGATCGAGAAGGAGCTGGCCAGGGTCATCGCGGGCATCGAGGCCGCGGACATGGACCCCGCGCAGTCGCCCAAGGTCGACGAGCTGCGCGCCCGGCTCCAGAGCGACGCCGTGGACATTGGGGCATTGGAGAGCGAGGTCTACGACCACCTGTTCAGCTTCTTCCGCCGCTACTACTCCGAGGGCGACTTCCTCGCCAAGCGCGTCTACAAAGCCG
>JAUYMQ010000314.1 GCA_030698575.1 Deltaproteobacteria bacterium | reverse complement strand
TGGCCCGCCCCCTCGATGACGACGACGTCACCCGCCGTCGGGATGATCTTCGCGAGGTGGGTGGCCGCGGGAACACCGAGAACCATGTCCTGGTCGGAGCCCGCGACGAACGCCGGCTTCTTCCAGCCGGACAGGACCTCCCGCGTGGCGCGCATCTCCGCCGCCCCCGGATCGTCCGGCAGCACGGGGATCATCATGGGAAATCTGAGGGCGCCCGTCTTGTAGGAACGATCGGGGAAGGGCGCCTCGTAGGCATGAATGATTTCGTCGGTCTTGCAGGCGTCGTCGATGATGGCCTGCCGGAAGACGAGCCCGATGTCGAGATCCTCCGACCGGGCGATGAAGTCCCGCCAGACAGAGAGTCCCTTCGGCACCGGCGTGTCGCCTGTCGCCAGGCCCGTGTTCGCGAGGACGATGCGTGAGAAGCGTTCTGGCTCCTCTCCGAGGAGCCGCATACCGATCATCCCGCCCCAGTCCTGCCCGACGAGCGTTATGCGATCAAGCCCGAGGCCATCGAGGAGATGGCGCATGGAATCACGGTGCATCTGGATCGAGTATTCGTCGGGCTCGGTGAACTTGTCGCTCTTTCCGAAACCGATGAGATCGGGCGCGATCACACGCCCCTTGCGGGCAAGGATCGGGATCATCTTGCGGTAAAGGAAGGACCAGGAAGGCTCGCCGTGGAGGCAGAGGATCACCTCTCCTTCACCCTCGTCCAGATAGTGGATGCGCGCTCCGTTCCAATCAAGATAGTGGGGCGCGAACGGGTAATCGGGAATATTGCTGAACCGTTCTTCCGGTGTTCGAAGGAGAGGCATGTAACCTCCTGTATGCGGCCGGGCACGTTTTCCGGCAGGCAGGTTCTGGGCGTCCAGGGTGTGTCAGAGGCCGACGCGCTCGGCGAGGTCGGCGGCTGCTCGCGCCAGCCCCGGGACCGACGTCTCGAAAGCGGCGAAGCGTTCGTCCTTCGTCTGGCCGCGCACGTATCGAACATAGATCTGCTCGAGCACGACGCAGAGCTTGTAGAGCGCGAAGGTTTCGTAGAAACCAATTTGCTCCACGTCCCGCCCGGTGCGCTCGACGTAGCGGGCCAGCACCTCGTCGCGCGTGAAGAAGCCCGGGTGCGTCGTGATCGAACTGATGGCCAGCTGCCGCGCCGTCGGATCGTCGGGGCGGGGCCAGTAGGCGAGCAGGAGTCCCACGTCGATCAGCGGGTCCCCAACCGTGCACATCTCCCAGTCGAGCACGGCCACGATGCGGGAGGGATCCCGAGGGTCGATCATCAGGTTGTCGAGCTTGAAATCGTTGTGCACCAGGGTCGGCGCGGGCGACGGCGGGATGCGCGCCTCGAGAAGCCTCGCCAGGTGATCGATTTCCGGGATCTCCCTCGTCTTGGCCTTCTCCCATCGCCCTGCCCAACCGGTTACCTGCCGTCGAACAAAGCCCTCCGGCTTGCCGAGATTCCCCAGCCCCGCCTCGACGAAATCCACTCCGTGCAGCCGGGCGAGCGTGTCGACCATGGCGGCGCTGATGGCCCGGTGCACGACTTCCGGGCGCCCCATCGCCTCGATCTCCGCCGGAATATCACGGCGGATGACAATTCCCCGTCGCCGCTCCATTACGTAGAAGGGGACGCCGATCACCGACGGATCCTCGCACAGAACGTAGGGCTCGGGGGCCGGCTCAAAATGACCCTGGAGCGCTCTCAGGACGCGATACTCGCGAGACATGTCATGGGCAGTCGGAGCGACGGGGCCGACCGGTGGCCGCCGCAGGACGTACTCGCGTCCGCCCATCTCGATGCAGTAAGTGAGGTTTGAGTGGCCCCCGGGAAACTGGCTGATCGTGACAGGCCCCGCGGCGCCTGGAAGACGCCCTTCCAGGTAGCGTTCCAGGGCTTCGGGGTCGATTGCCTCGCCCGGCCGGACGGGCGAGGTGTCCTTCAATATTTGCTGCGCCATTGGGTCGGATCTGCTGTTTGAGGCGGCGATCTGGCCGCCGCGGTCGGTGTGCGCGCAAGATATCACAGTTCGAGCGGCGGGCTCAAAGGACGCCGTGACACGGCGGGCCGAGAGCGCCTGTTGCCCGCTGGTGTTCTCCGGTGTATTGGAACGGAGCCGGCCCGCAACGCGGGCCCGGGGAGGGATCTGAGACGTGGCTGACGAAGCAAAGGCGGTAGTGCTTCTCTCGGGAGGGCTCGATTCGACCGTCGCCATGGCCAGCGCTCGCCACGAGGGGTACGCGTGCTACGCCCTGACGATCGACTACGGTCAGCGCCACCGCGTGGAGCTGGAGGCGGCGGCGCGCGTGGCTGGCGCCCTCGAGGCCGTCGAGCACAAAATCCTGCCGATCGATCTTCGCGCCTTCGGCGGCTCGGCGCTCACGAGCGATGCGCCGGTGCCGAAGGATCGGCCGGCGGAAGACATCGCCGAGGGCATTCCGGTGACCTACGTGCCGGCTCGAAACACCGTCTTTCTTTCGCTCGCCCTCGCATGGGCCGAGGTGGTAGGCGCCTTCGATCTCTGGATCGGAGTGAACGCGCTCGACTACTCCGGCTACCCTGACTGCCGCCCGGCATTCGTCGAGAGTTTCGAACGGCTCGCGAACCTGGCCACCAAGGCCGGCGTGGAAGGGCAGGGGGAGTTCCGCGTGCATACGCCGCTGCTTCGCTTCCGAAAATCGGAAATCATCCTGTACGGGAGAAATCTGCGCGTCGATTTTTCCCTCACGCACTCCTGCTACGATCCCGACGCTGAAGCGGTGGCCTGCGGCCGCTGCGACGCCTGCCAGCTTCGCCTGAAGGGGTTTCGCGAGGCGGGTATCACGGATCCGGTTCGCTACCGCCAAAGTTGAAGCCCGGTATGCGAAGCGCCGGCGTGACGACCGTTGCGCCGTCGATCGGCACCACGGCGGGCAGGTTGCCGACGGCGTCGATGCGCCCGAAACCCTCGATCAACGATTCATTCCAGCGCAGATCGGTGAGCCGGCGAGTGACTCGCCCGTCCTCGATGAGGAAGGTTCCGTCCCGCGTGAGCCCCGTGACGGTGAGCGTGCCGGGATCGACGGGGCGCACATACCAGAACCGAGTGACCAGGATTCCCCGCTCGCAACCAGCCACGAGCTGATCGTTCGTCGTCTCCCCTGGCGCGAGCACGAGGTTGGAAGCGGCTGCGCCGTGCGGGTTCGGGAGAGCGTAGCCGTGCCCCGTCGGCGCCGCGCCCATCCGGCTGGCGGTGGCGCGGTCGTAAAGCAGCGACGCGACTCGCCCGGCGTCGACGAGCGTCACCCGCTGTCGCGGCCATCCCTCGCCGTCGAAGGGCGCACCGTGCTGCAGCGGATGGGTGACGTCGTCGCGAAGGGTGAATAGCGGGCTGAACCGCATGCGTTCCATTCGCCCCGACAGAAAGCTGTCCTCCTCCAGCACGGCACGCGCGTTGAACCCCTCGGCCAGGAAGAGAAGGAGCTCGGCCACGGCGAGCGGCTCCAGGATGACCGTGTAACGGCCGGGCGGGACGCTCGAAGAGGCGGCGCCCCAGAGCGCCTTGTTCGCGGCCGACACGGAGAGGGCCTCGAGGCGCAAGGCTGCGGCCCGCCAGGAAGCCATCGCCCCGTAACCGCTCGTCTCCGCGTTTCCCAGCTTTCCGCTGCCCAAGTTTCGCCTCAAGGTCACCGCCGTTTCCGCGGCCGTACCGAGGTGGTAGGCCGCGAGACCGGCCGTGTTCAGGATCGCTTCGGACGCGACCCTCGACAGCAGGTAACCGGCGGCCTCCAGGTGCCGTTCGGCGGCGAGCCGCAGGACGCCAGCCACGTCTTCGGCCTGCGCGGCGTGATCGTCGGCTGCGGTGGCTGCATCGAAACGCGATTCCGGGTAGGAGGGGCCCGGCGGCGCCAGGGTGATCTCGAGATCAGGCTCCCGGGGCACGGCGGCCATCTCCCCGGCGCGCCGCCCAAGACGGCTGATCCCCTCTCTGTCGCAGCGGTCGGTGGTGACGCGGACCAGGCACCGGTCGAAGACGGCGGCGAGAGAGAGTGAACGTCGGGATTCGGTGGTCGCGTGACGCACCTGGTTCGCGGCAAATCCCGTCAGTCGCTCGACATGGGCGGAGAGGGTGGCCTCGGCGCCGTCGGCGCTGACCGAGCGCACCGCCTGCTCGAGGACCGCCAGGCACTCGTCCTGGCCGGGAAGCCCGCCCGTGTTCGCGGGCGACCGTGACGCGGTCACGATCCGCCCAGAAAGCCGACGCGCACGCCGCGGAAGCGCGCCGGTGCGGCGCCGTGGCCGGTCGACATGCTCTGCATCGGATGTCCCTTCCCGCAGTCGGCGAGCCCCCAGATGTTCCACTCCTCCGGGCCGCAGACGGCGTCGAAGGCCGACCAAAAGCTCGGCGAGACGCCCCCGTAAGTTGCCCCCCGCACCATCTCGGCGACGCGCCCGCCGCGGATGCGCCAGCCGATCTCGGTTCCGAATTGGAAGTTCAGGCGTTTGTCGTCGATGGACCAGGAGTAGTCGGTGTCGAGAAGCATCCCCTCGCGCGTGTCGGCGACGAGATCCGCGAGCGTGCCCGCTCCCGGAAGAAGGCTCACGTTCGTCATGCGCACCAGCGGGAATCGATCCCACCCCTCGGCGCGAACGGCGCCCCCCGATTGGGCCAGCCCCGCCGCCGCCGCGCTCTCGCGTCCGGAGGTCGCGCCCACAACCACGCCGTTTCGCACGATGTCGACGCAGGAAGAAGGGACACCCTCGTCGTCGAAGCCGAAGGTTCCCACACCGGGGCCGTGGTTCGGGCGGGCGTCGGCGACGACGTTCACAAGCGGCGAGCCGAGGCGAAAGCTCCCCAGGTCCTCGAGACCCAGGTAGCTCGTGCCGGCGACGACGGCCTCCCACCCCAGGATCCGGTCGAGCTCTGTCGGGTGCCCGATCGACTCGTGTATCTGGAGGGCGAGCATCGCGCCGCCCAGGATGATGTCCATCTCTCCGGAGGGGCAGGGGGGAGCGTCGAGCAGGGCGACCGCTTCCCCGGCGATGCGGTGCGCGTTTCCGGGAAGATCGAGCTCCAGCGCCAGCTCGTAACCCCGGGCGGCATGCTGCCCGCCCGCGGAGTTCGGATAGGAGCGGCGCGTGATGACGCCGTCCTTGAAGGCGCGGGCGCAGATTCCGGCGCCGGTGTGAATGATCGATTGATCGATGCGCGCACCCTCGCTCGAAACGAACCGCTGATCCCGCCGCTCGAAGCGCAGGCAGGCCTCGGAGACGCCAATGCCGCGGACCGTGCGCATTGCCGCGTCGGCGCGCCGAAGGAGATCGACCTGCTCTGAGAGGGGGACCGACCAGGGATCGATGACGATCGGTGTCGCCCATGCGGCCTCAACGGGCTGCTGAGGGGCAAGGCGGACAGCGCCGCCAGCCGAGGCCGTCGCTCTTGCCTGGGCCAGGGCTTCGCGCGCCGCCCGGGCGACGGAGGCTTCGCTCAGATCGGACGTCGCCACGAACCCCCAGGCGCCCCCCTCCGCTCCAGAGAGCGCGCGGACGGCCAGGCCGAGCTGTTCCTCCTCCTCCAGGCTTGCGACGTTTCCGTTCTTGACCAGGATGGCGCGGCGCGCGCGACGAAGGACACGGGCATCGGCGTATCCCGCGCCCGCCCGGAGGGCCTCCTCGACGGCTGCATCCGCCATCTCCGCGTGGGGTGGCGGCTGGGCGCCGGCGGCGCCGGTCGTGGGAACTCCGACCGGGCGAGATCGGGAAGGATTCACCGCCCTTCCTCCCCGGACTTCACGACGTTCCAGATCGCGTCGAGCTCGGCGGGCGTTGCCTGCTCCACCGTGCGGCCCTGCTCTCGGAGGCGCGTCTCGAGCGCCCGGAAGCGCCGCTCGAATTTCTCGCAGGCCGCGGCGAGGCAGCGTTCCGCTTCGTGGCCCTCCGCCCGCGCCAGGTTCACGAGCGCGAGCAGCAAATCGCCGATCTCCTCCGAGACGGCGGGCGCGTCGGCAAGCCGGATGGCCTCACGAAGCTCGAGTGTCTCTTCCTCGACCTTCGCGAGGTTGGAGAGACTGTCTGGCCAGTCGAAGCCGGCGCGAGCGGCGCGCGCCTGCGCTTCCCGGGCGCGGGCCATGGGTGAGAGCGTGGCCGGGAGACCGTCGAGGAGGGAAGCGGGCCCTCCGCTCCCTCCTTCACGTTGCGTCATGGGGACTCCTCCTCACGCTCGCCCGGTATCTCGGGCGAGAGGGGATAGCGCGTGAGAAAATCCCGCCGGTAATCACCGAAGTGTCCCGACTCGATTGATCGGCGAGCTCCCGCCATGAGATCCAAAAAAAAGTGCAGGTTGTGAATTGTGCAGAGGCGGGCGCCCACCATCTCCTTCGACAAGACCAGGTGGCGCACGTATGCGCGGGTGAACTGTGCGCAGGCGGAACAAGCGCATTCCGGATCGAGCGGCGTGAAATCTTCGGTGTGGGCGGCGTTCCGGATGTTGATCAACCCATCCCGGGTGAATACTGAACCGTTCCTGCCGTGCCGGGTTGGCACCACACAATCGAACATATCTATCCCGGCCGCGACGGAGTCGAGGATGTCGTCAGGGAAGCCGACTCCCATGAGATACCTCGGCCGCTCGGCCGGAAATCTGGGCGCAAGGTGTGAGACGACCTCTCGCTGTCGCGAACGCGGCTCGCCTACGCTCACGCCGCCGATGGCCATGCCGTCAAACTCGAGGGCCAGCAACCCCGCCAGGCTCTCCTCGCGCAGATCGAGGAACCGCCCCCCCTGCACGATACCGAAAAGAGCCTGGTCAGGGCGTCGCGCCAGCTTGCGGCAACGCTCCGCCCAGTCCCGGGTGCGTGCCACGGCCAGGGCGATCTCGTCGCGCGTGGCTTTCGACGGAGGCACATGATCGAGAACCATGGCGATGTCGGATCCCAGCGCTTCCTGGATTGCGATTGCCGACTCGGGCGTGAGTAGGTTCTCGCTCCCGTCGAGGTGGGAACGGAAACGAACCCCTTCGTCGTCAATGCTTCGAAAACCCGCGAGAGAGAAGACCTGGTATCCGCCCGAGTCGGTCAGTACGGGACCCTCCCAGCCCATGAAACGCTGGAGCCCACCCGCGCGTTCGATAACGCCCGCGCCGGGACGAAGCGAGAGATGGTAGGTGTTCGCCAGAAGAATGTCGGCGCCGAGTTCGCGGAGCTCTACCGGCAGCATCCCGCGCACCGCGCCGTGGGTCCCAACAGGCATGAAGGCGGGTGTCTGGATGTCCCCGTGCGGAGTGCTGAGCACGCCGCGCCGCGCGGCGGTTGCTGCGTCCTTCGTGAGGAGAGTGAAGTTTGCCACGCAAAGCCCCGGTCGTGTCAGTGCCAAATCCTGTCAATAAATGAACATCGCGTCGCCGTAGCTGTAGAAGCGATAGTCCTGCGCGAGCGCTTCGCGATAGGCGTCGAGAACGTGCTCGCGCCCCGCAAATGCGGCGACGAGCATGAGCAGGCTCGAGCGAGGAAGGTGGAAGTTGGTGATCAGCGCATTCATGCAGCGGAAGCGGTGCCCGGGGCGGATGAAGAGATCCGTCGCGCCCTTTTGCGCCTCGACGCGTCCGGAGCTGTCCGCGACGGATTCGAGAACACGGGCCGTGGTGGTTCCAACGGCGATGACCCGGCGGCCCTCCGCCTTGGCTTCGTTCACGGCGCGGGCAGCGCCCTCGTCGAGGGCGAACCTTTCCGAGTGCAGTCTCCCGGCGTCCAGCCGGTCCCGGTCGATGGGCGCGAAGGTGCCCCATCCGACGTGGAGCGTGAGCCGCGCGACCTCAACTCCTCGCGCCGAAATGCGCTCGAGAAGCTCCCTCGTGAAGTGAAGACTTGCGGTCGGGGCGGCCACGGCGCCCGGCGTGGCCGCGAAGCAGGTCTGGTAGTCGCTGCGGTCCTGCTCGTCGGCCCGGCCCTTGCGGATGTAGGGGGGGATCGGCATCTCGCCCAGGCGGGTGGGGGCTTCGGCGGCTATGCCCGAAAAGCCGAGGAGGACGGCGCCGTCCGGTTCCCTGCCGAGGAGTTCGGCTTCGAGCTTTTCCTCAAGACTCTCGGCGGAAGCTGCCGATGTGAATGAGAGTTTGGTTCCTGAAGGCGCTCGTCCGAGCCCTCGCGCCAGGGCCCGCCAGCGACCCTGGCCCGCGGGCCCGAGCAGGAGAATCTCGACGCCGCCCCCGGTCGCCTGCTTTCGCCCGCGCAAGCGCGCCGCCACAACGCGTGCGTCGTTGACGACCAGGAGGTCACCGGGTCGGAGGTAACGGGGAAGATCGCGGAAAAAGGCGTGCGAGATGGGCGAGCCCGCGGCTGCGAGCGCACCTTCGTGGCGGCTGAGCAGCAAAATGCGCGACGCGTCGCGCGGGCGCGCAGGACGCTGGGCGATGCGCTCCGGCGGGAGCGAGTAGTCGAATTCGGCGGAATCCATCGCGCGATATGATAGCACGCCCCGGGGCGGAGGAAATTCGCGGGCACTCTCATATGTGGGCGCCGGGCGTGCCCCTCCGGGAGCAATTGTTTGACTCCCCCGGCGGGGTGCGATAGCGTCGCTGAAGCCTTCCTTCCGGCCCGACGGACGAAGGGTGAACCGTGCCACAGCTGTCGCAGAACAAGCGTCTCTTCCTGAGCGCGGGAGACACCGTCTACCACGAGCGCAATCGCGCTTGGGGCGAGGGGCGCGTCGTTGAACTCATGACGAGCACCCTTCCGGGCGGCTCGGCCTTTGCCCGTGTGCAGTGGACCGATGGCAGGAAGCGCGTTTTCAACAACGACCTCGATCACTACCAGTGCTGCTACTTCTTCGGTGTCCGCCTCGCGGCCACGCCGAGTGCCTCGCGGACCCGCCCCCAGTCTCTCGCAAGAAAGCTTCTCGATTGATGGTCGCCGGAGATCATTCCATCCCCCCCGTTCTCGTGCCTGTGAGCGGCAAGCTCACGGATGAAGCGCTTCGCCTCGTTCTCTGTCGTGCAAGGACGATCGCCGTGGTCGGGCTTTCCGATCGCGCGAATCGCCCGAGTCACGACGTGGCCTCCTATCTGCAGCGGGCCGGCTTTCGGATCATTCCGGTGAATCCAAATCTGGCGGGAAAGTCATTGCTCGGTGAGCGCGTCGTGGCTTCGCTACGGGAGATTTTGGGCCGCGTGGACGTCGTCGATGTGTTCAGGCGACAGGAATTTGTTGCAGAGTCGGTTGAGGACGCGCTCGCGATCGATGCGCCCGTCATCTGGTTCCAGCTCGGCGTTGCCGACCCCGGCGCGGCCACCCGTGCCCGGGCAGCGGGACGTCTGGTGATCGAGGAGCGTTGCATCAAGATCGAGCACGCGAGACTCTGCGCCTAAATAACCATCTCGGCGTTCAGGGCGCAGGCAAAGCCTCGTCGGTCGTTGCGGGTCGGATCGAAGTGGCGGGCGTTCTCAATTCGGCCCGGAGGAGGGCGCCAAGCCGATCGAAGGCACCGGTCTCGGAGCGGAGGTTGTCGTGGGAGAACAGGACAGCCCCCTGGGCGCCGGCCTCCCGGGCCAGGTGAACGCGAAGCGCGATCGCGGCAACGTCGTCGGCGAAACGCCAGGCGCCCACGCCAATGAGCATCGCGGCACGTCCCCGTCGCGCCACGTCGGTTCGTGCCAGTGCGTCGAACGCCAGGGGATCAGCGGTGTAGTTCATCGGCACGATGACGTCGAGCAGCCCGTCGCGTCCCCAGGCGGGCCAGTCCTGCAGCGCGCGATCGATGGCCTCGCGGGGGGCCGGAATTACCGCGGCGGAAAGAACGCGCTCCCTCTGATCTGAGGATAGAACATCGCGGAGCCGGCGGAGCAGCGCTGTCAGCCGATCGCGGCGCCAGGCGTCCCACCGCGGCCGGGAAGGTTCGACACCCGCCTTCCTGGTCGCCGCCAGAAAGGCCGCGCGGGACGCCGCGGTCCACCCGAGCTCCCGCACCTCCGCCCGGGATTTGGAGCCGGCTGAGATTGGCATCGGGTACCGAAGGTAGTCGAGGTGGAGACCGTCGAGTGCCGGATAGGCCTTCAACAGATCCCCGAGAATTCCGGAGAGACGTTCCGCGACGGCAGGCGATCCCGGGTCGAGCCAGGCGCCAGGCGTGTCGGGCTTGACGTTCTGTGAACTCCCCCAGGGACCGGGGGCCGTCAGGGGCCTGCCGGTCTCGTCGCCCAGCACCGCCTCCGGCCCGAGCGCGCGGACCAGCGCGGAGCGTTCCCCGGAGTCCACACGAAGCACGTTTACCCAGGCGTGAACGCGAAGGCCCCGCGCATGGGCGAGGCGGAGGGTCATACCCAGCGGGTCGACGCCCCGCGCCCGGGCGCGCGCGTAGGGGGCGTCGCTGGCGAGTCGCGTGGGAAACCAGGCGGTCCCGTTCCGGTAGACCTGAACGAAAAGATCGGTTGCGCCGAGCGCTCCTGCCGCGTCGACGGCGGCTGCAATTCGTTCAGCATCGTCCAGGGTGTGATGCGCGCCCTCGCACTCGATCCAGAGGCCAAGCCTCGGGCTGCCGGCGGGCCCTGCAAAAGCCGGAGGCGCGCCACCGAGGAGGAGGGCGGTAATGAGCAACAAGGTTTTCAGGGCCGCGCGGGCCAAGGGCTCGTCTCCATGTTGGCCTTAATGTTTGCCTACATGTTTGCCTGCATGTCTGCCGGCTGAAATCTTGGTATTCTCCGTCTCGGTGTGCTAAAGAGCCTTTCCTCACCCCCACCACTGCGGATCGAGAGAACCCGACGGATGATTGCACACGGCTCCAGCCGAAGGCGCGCCCTCCTGGGATCCCTGGTGGCCGTATTTGCGATCGCAGTGTTCCTTGCTGCGTGCCGCTCGGCGGTTTCGGCCCCGGAGGGATCCTCGCCGGCGGCGGTCCTCGGTCCTCCCGCGCCGCCTTTGCCCCCCCCCTCGAACATCACGGCCGAACAATCCCGGCGAGCGCTGGAGGAAGGGCTCGACGCCTATGAGGCGGACGACTTCACCGCCGCGATGCGCGCCTTCCGCCGTGCCGCCCGGGGCCCGAAAGGGGTTCCGCGGGGGCGCGCCCGCTACATGCTGGGACTGTCCCGGCTCGCCCTCGAACAGTACGCTCCCGCGCGGGACATTCTGCTCCAGGCCGCCCGCGAGTACCCCGTCCTCGGCGATCACGCGCTCTACTACGCCGGGAAAGCGGCATTGGACGCCGGCGACGACACCGACGGCGTGCGGATCCTCTCGCAGCTTCGCCTGAACTACCTGAACAGCGTCTGGCGCGGCGAGGCCGCGCGTCTCGTCGGCCTTGCCTTCCTGAAAATGGGCAATCCCCCGGAAGCCCGTAAAGCACTCGCGCGGGCGCTCGGCGAGGGTGTTGATGAACTCCTCTTGCCCGAAACCCGCCTTGCCTTCGGGGAAGCCCAGGAGAAATCCGGAAGCATGGTGCAGGCGGTGCGCGTGTATCGCGATCTGTGGAGCCGCTACCCGGAGACGAACGCTGCCGACGAGGCGGGTGCGCGCTTCACGAGCATCCTGAAAAGAGAGGGCCAGTCGCCGCCCTACACCACCTATCAGGCGCGCGCTGAACGCGCCAGCCTTCTCTTCTCGCGCTACAGCTACGAGAAGGCGCTTGCGGCTTACCGGGACCTGGCGCGCGAGGCCCGGGACAACGCGGAGCGATACCGCCTGGCGGAGCGAACCGCGAATTGCCTCTTCAGACTCAAGCGTTACCCCGAGGCGACGCGTGCCTTCGCCGCTCTTCGAACCGACTATCGATCGCGAGGCGCGGAAGAAGAGGCGATGTACTGGGAGGCGCGCAGCGTCACCCGGGAAGGGCGCTTCGACGAGGCGCTCGAAATGCATCGCCGGATCATCTCGCGCTACGGGCGCTCAGAGTGGGCGCGTGAATCGCGGTACCGGCTTGCGCTCCTGCTGGAGGATCGGGGACGGCTCGATGAGGCGGTTGGCGCCTACCAGCAGGTCCTCGGCCGGGGCACCGCCGAGCAGGTGCAGGAGGCGCGGTGGCGGCTCGGCTGGATCGCCTGGAAGCAGGGCCGCGCTTCAGATGCGCTGGAGAACTTTCGCCGGCTCGCCGCCGGCGAGACGGGGAAG